>CAVEDG010000032.1:0-11150 GCA_963614205.1 bacterium
AATGTGAGCAATTATGACTTTTTGCTTGCATTTCTCGCAGAAATCATGTAGACTTCGTGTGTTGTTCAGAGGTTTACCTCTCACCCCTTACGGAGACATCATGATGCACATCAACGCGAAACGCAGTTTCGGGATTCAGCGCGAAGGAACGACGATTCTCTCGTGTGCGCTTGCGGCGCTGGGGCTTTCCGTCGCCCAGGCGGCCATCGACGGCACGAACGTGTGGATCGGCGCGGAGACCGGCGGCAGCTGGTCGAACGTGGCGAACTGGCGCGCCGAGTCGCCGACGGGGAAGTCCGTCGCCGAACTGATGAAGGGCTCGGCCGTCTACGACCTGAGCAAGCTTGCCTCCGGCGCCGTGGTCACGAACGACTACACGGGCGGCAACACGGTGGGGAAAACCCCCGGTGGCACCTATCCCACGGAAGCGCTTGTCATTGGCGGCATCATCGCCGAGGGCGCGGAGGGCGACGAATGGACGGTGGCGTGCACCACGGGGGCGCATAGGTTCTACTTTGCCCAGCCGTCGACACTCGACATCCGGGGCGGTACGCTCACCTGGCGTGGAGGTCTGCATGGGAACAGCTATCCCACGAAGCAACCCATCAAGAACGGCTCGGGCACGTTCCGCTTTGCCGAGCCGACGTCGGGGAGTCTCTCCCTTTGGGAAAGCAAAATGACCGTGAACGAAGGCACGCTCGCGTTCACGAACAAGTCGGCGACGACGTTCTGCTTCCTGCTCAACGGAACGAGTCGCCTGTGCGCTGAGGGCGGAACCGTTCGTCTCGGTTCGGTCTATACGGACGACACCATTTCGACGGTGCCCGTCACCGAAGTGCGGTCGGGCGCGACGCTCGACCTCGCCACGAGCTTCAACACGTATAAGCCGAACTACTCGGGCGATTTCGCGGGCTCCGGCGTCGTCCAGGTCTCCGGCGGCGGCTCGATGCAGTTCAAGAACGGCAAGAAGACCGGACCGCTCGCGTTCACCGGCACGTATCGCGCCGAGAACGCCACGGCGACATTCGGCTCGCTCGGCGCGAACGCGGCGGCGTCGGCGGAGATCGCGTCCTCCGGCTGGCTCCGCTTCACGTCCAGCCAGACGCTCGCGCGCCTCTTTGGCGACGGCGTGGACGGCGGCGTCTCCATCCCCGCAGGCGGCGCGCTCACGGTGACGGGGCCGGGCGGCGACGCGAGCGACGTCTTCAAGGGACGGCTCGGCGGCGCCGGCGACTTCGTGAAGGACGGCGCGGACTACACGCTCACGCTCGACGGCGCGAGCACGTACATGGGCGCGACGCGCGTGAAGGCCGGCACGCTCGCCCTGCGGCGCGGCTTCTATCGCAAGGGGCTGTGCACGATGTGGCGCTTCGACGACGCGGACGACTTCGGCCATTCGGCACAGCCCATGGGCTCGCTGCCGCTTGAAAAGCACGAAGGCGATCTCGCGAACGTCGAGTGCATCGCCGACGGCGTAAGCGGAAGAGCGCTTCGCTTTACGGGCGGGGCGTCCGACAAGACAACGGGCTGCACTCTGCGCACGGCGACGGCCGAGCCGATGAACGCGGCGCTGCCGCTCAACGGCCAGCCGTTCACGGTGAGCTTCTGGATCCGTCCGAACGAGGATGGGTGCGGCCTCTATCCGAACTTCATGCATCTCGCACCTCTCACAAGTACCGGCGGCCAGGACTGGAACGGGGGCGGTTTCCATTTCGGTTCCGTGCGCACGTCCGGCGAGACGAAGAACACCTTCCATGAACTCGCCTTCTACACAACGGGATGGACTGTTTCGGGAAAATCGAACAATACGAACAAAGTGGCAAGCGTACGATTCGACAATCCCAAGTATCTGCTCGACGGCGCCTGGCACCACGTGGTGGGCACATACTCGAATCGCGTCCTGACGCTTTACGTGGACGGCGTGAAGCGCGACGCCGTCACGCGTCCATGGGACTTTGGATTGCCTTCCAACGCCTATCTGTGGCTGGGCAATTTCGGCGCGAACGGCGATCGGAACCACAAATTCTCGGGCGATCTCGACGAAATCCAGATTCTGAGCGGCGCATGGTCGGAGGCCGACGTCGCCGCCGAATACGCGGCGAAGAAGCCGTGCGCGACGGCGGAGGATCTGCTGCCCACGCCGTTCGCGCACTGGACGTTCGACACGAGAGAGACGGTGGACGGCGCAACGGTGTTCCGCGACGCGGGTGCGCATGGGCTCGACCTCAAGTGCTGCGCGACGAATTCCGCCAGCACGGGGCCGACGTGTGCGGCGATGGCGTATCCGGAGAATCTCGGCGGCGGGTACGTGCGCACCGCCACGTCGGGCGACCATCTGCGGCTGAAGGACGCGACGGCGTTCGCGTCGGCCTTCCCGAAAGGCGGGTCGGTCACCGTGTCCGCGCGCCTGTGCAACGCGCAGAACGGCGTCTTCATGATTCTGGGCGACGGCACGGACGCCGGCTCGGTCAAGTTCTCCTATGGAAGCTGTCCGCGCGTGCTCACCATCTTTACTGGGACGTGGGGCGGCGGAGCGTCGCGCGTGTCCTATACGTACGGCAATCGAGGCTTCCCGCTGCGCAACATAGTGTCGCCGGAAAACGGGGCGGCCTGGACGACTGTGACGGTGACATACGACGCCGAGGCGAAGACGGTGTGCATCTACTTTGACGGCGTGCGCGTCTACGGACCGCGGAGCGGCGTCACGCTTGCGTTCAATCCCGTGGACATCGTCTTCGGCGCGTCGACGCTCGACGGCACGACGGTCTCGGGCTATCAGCAGAACGTGACGATGGACGATCTCGCGATCTGGGACGTGGCGCTCGACGCGAACCAGGTGCAGGCGCATGTGCGCGCGCTGCGCTTCGGCATGGACGCGACGCGGCCCGTGCTGCCGGCCGACTCTCCGGTCACGGTGGACGCGGGGGCGACGCTGCGCGCCGAGGAGACGTTCCACCGCGTGGGCGCGCTCGCCGGCGCCGGCACGGTCGAGATCGCCGGCTCGGCGTCCTTCGCGGCGACGAACTGGACGGCCTTCGCCGGCACGGTGACGGGCTCGGGCGAGCTGGTGCTGGAAGGGAAGGAGCGTGTGCCGGCGACGGTGGGCGTCTCCGCCGACGTGCGGTTCGCCGACATCACGGTCTCGCGCGACGAGGGGCAGACGGCCACGCCGTTCGTGACGACGACGGGGAAGGTGACGGTGCCGGCGACGGGCGTGTTCGCATTCGACGCCGAGCACGCGCTGCTGGGCCGCACCTATCCGCTCGCGCGCGGCGGCTCGTTCGTCCTGCCCGCCGACACGTCGGGCTGGACGGTGACGCCTGCGCACGCCGCAGCCACGCTGGAGTTCCGCGTGCGCGACGACGTGCTCTACGCCGTGATCGGCGGCGGCGGCACGGTGTTCCTGCTTCGGTGAGAATGATGACCCGTCGAGCGTTGAAAATGTGCTATACTGTTCGCGTCATTCGAGAGGAAGACGAGAAAAAAACATGACCGAACGTGAGAAAATGGCGGACATCCTGCGCCGGCTCTTCCCGAAGAAGGGGGAGAGCGTCGTCGCCGTCGGCACTTTCCGCCGTGCGCGGCGGGTATTGGGGGCGTCCAAAGAGGAGACTCTGCCATGAAGGCCTGGATCCAGCGCGTGACCGAGGCATCCGTCACGATCGACGGCGTCTGCGCCGCGAAAATCGGGCGAGGCTACTTGATCCTGCTGGGCGTCACGCATGCGGATACCGAGCGTGATGCGGACGATCTGGCCGCCCGCATCGTCAATCTGCGCGTTTTCGAAGATGAGAACGGCAAGATGAACCGCTCCATCGAGGATGTCGGCGGCGCCGTCATCGTGGTCTCGCAGTTTACGCTCTATGCGGATACCGATCATGGTCGACGCCCCGGTTTTTCGAATGCGGCGAGGCCCGAACACGCGCGTCCGCTCTACGAGCGTGTTGTTGCCGCTCTCCGTGCCCGGCTTGGCGCCGACCGCGTCGGCACGGGGCGCTTTGGCGCCGACATGAAGGTGCGTCTGCTCAACGACGGGCCATGTTCGTTCGAGTTGCGGACGCATCAGACCAGTTCGGCGAACCGACTGGACTGTGCGGAACGAGAATGTCGGAACGGCAAGGATCATGGGCACTCCCTGAAGGACGCCATTCAGATCAATCCGAAGGACAACGTCGAAGTTCTGCTGAAGCCGCGCGGGGAGATTCCCGCCGGCCACAAGGTCGCGCTGCGCGACATCGCCGCCGGCGAGAAGATCGTCAAGTACGGCTTCCCGATCGGCGTCGCGACGAAGCCCATCGCCGTCGGCGAGTGGGTGCATGTCCACAACGTGAAGACCGCGCTGAACGAGGCCGCCGACTATGTTTACGAGCCGAGCGCGGCCGACGGAGCGGCCGCGGGCAAAACTCTTAGTGGTGGCGGAGCGGTCGGCTCGTGCGCGGCGTCGGCCTCTTGCGCGGCGTCGCGCGCGACGCCGTTCTTCAAGGGCTATCGCCGCGCCGACGGGCGCGTGGGCATTCGCAACGAGATCTGGGTGATTCCGACCGTCGGCTGCGTCAACGCCGTCGCGGAGAAGCTCGCGCGCGACGCGCAGGGCCTCGTCTCCGGCGCGGTCGAGGGCGTCTGGGCGTTCACCCACCCCTACGGCTGTTCGCAGACGGGCGCCGACCACGCGCAGACGCGCAAGCTGCTCGCCGCGCTCTGCCACAACCCGAACGCCGGCGGCGTGCTCGTCGTCGGCCTCGGCTGCGAGAACCTGACGATGGACCAGTTCAAGTCCGCGCTCGGCCCGGTCGACGACTCGCGCGTCAAGTTCCTCGTCTGCCAGCAGGTCGAGGACGAGTTCGCCGAAGGCGCGAAGCTCCTCGCCGAGCTCGCGCAGGCGATGGCGGGCGACGCGCGAACCGAGATCCCCGCGGCGGAGCTCGTCGTCGGCATGAAGTGCGGCGGGTCGGACGGCCTTTCGGGCATCACGGCGAATCCGGCGGTCGGCCGCTTCAGCGACCTCCTGACCGCGCAGGGCGGCACGACGATCCTGACCGAGGTGCCCGAGATGTTCGGCGCCGAGCCGATCCTCCTCAACCGCGCGAAGGACCGCGGCGTCTTCGAGAAGGCGGTGAAGGTCATCTCCGACTTCAAGCGCTACTTCACTTCGCACGGCGAGGTCGTCTACGAGAACCCGAGCCCCGGCAACAAGCAGGGCGGCATCACGACGCTCGAGGACAAGAGCTGCGGCTGCGTGCAGAAGGGCGGCTCCGCGCCCGTCGTCGACGCGATCGGCTATGCGGACCGCGTGACGCGCAAGGGGCTCAACATGATGTCCGGCCCCGGCAACGACCTCGTCTCCGCCACGGCGCTCACGGCGGCGGGCGCGCAGCTCGTCCTGTTCACGACGGGACGCGGCACGCCGTTCGGCGCGCCGGCGCCGACGGTCAAGATCTCGACGAACACGCCGCTCTTCACGCGCAAGCGCAGCTGGATCGACTTCAACGCCGGCACGGTCGCGGACGGCGCGGAGACGCTCGACCAGGCGGGCGCGCGGCTCTTCGACTTCGTGCTCCGCGTCGCGTCCGGCGAGAAGACCCGCGCCGAGGCGAACGGCGCGCGCGGCATCGCGATCTTCAAGGACGGCGTGACGCTGTAGTACGGCTTTACCTGCCAAAGGGGTTTTGGTAAACTATTTCCTTCGTGTACCTCAAGCAGTTGGACATTCTGGGATTTAAATCCTTTGCGGACAAGACCCGGCTCACCTTCGAGCCGGGCATGATCGCCATTGTGGGGCCGAACGGCTGCGGAAAGTCCAACGTCTCCGATTCGATCCGCTGGGTGCTCGGTGAACAGCGGCCGACGGCGATCCGCTGCTCCAAGCTGGTCGACGTGGTCTTCAACGGCACCGACACGCGCAAGCCGCTCAGCCTCGCCGAAGTCTCCATCACCTTCGCGGACTGCGAGAAGGAGCTCGGCACCGAATACCACGAGGTGACGGTGACGCGGCGCGTCTACCGCGACGGCGCGGGCGAGTACTTCATCAACAAGACGCGCTGCGGCCTGAAGGACATCAAGCGCCTCTTCATGGGCACGGGCATCGGCACCACGTCCTACTCCGTGATGGCGCAGGGCCAGATCGACCAGATCCTCTCCTCCAAGCCCGAAGACCGGCGCGCCGTGTTCGAGGAGGCGGCCGGCATCACGAAGTTCAAGGCCGACCGCAAGGAGGCGCTGCGCAAGATCGAGCAGACCGAGCAGAACCTGCTGCGCGAGGCGGACGTGCTGCGCGAGATGAAGCGCCAGATCGGTTCGCTGCAGCGCCAGGTGGGCAAGGCCGAGAAGTACAAGGAACTGCGCGACGAGCTGCGCGGGCTCGACATCTACGTGAGCAAGGGGCGCATCCAGGCGTTCAATCTCGCCCTGGAGATGAATGCGCAGAACCGCGTCACGACGGAGCAGACGATCCAGGACGCGACGGTGGCGGTGAACGCGGCCGAGAGCGCGAGCCAGCAGATCCACGCCGACATGCACCAGCTCGAGGAGCGTCTGGCTTTGCTGCAGGCGAAGCAGGCGCAGGCCGAGAGCGCCTACGTGCGCGCCCGCGAAATGATCGGCGTCAACGAACAGCGCATTTCCGAATACCGCGCCTGGAGCGACCGCGACGGCCGCGAAATCTCTTCCACGCGCCAGCAGCTCGAGGAGATCGGCATGCAGGCCGAAAGCCTCGTGCAGAAGACGGCGCTGCTCGAAGACGGCCTTGAGGCGGCGCGCACCGCGCTGGAGGAGGCGGAGACCTCCTTCCGCGAGGCGAGCGCGAAGATCGACGCGCTGCGCCAGGAACTGCAGGAAGGCCGCAGCGAGAGCGTGCTGTGCGAACGGCGCGCGAACGAGACGCGCGACGCGATCGCGCGGCTCGACGAACAGGCGCGGGCGCAGATCGTCAAGCGCGAACGGCTGGTGGCGGAGGAGGCGCAGCTGCGCGCGAGCGCGGAGGCGGCCGAGACGGCGCTCGCCAACGTGCAGGCGCGGCTCGAGGCGGCGCGCGCGGCGGAAGACGCGGCAACGGCCACGAGCGAGGCGGCGGAGGAGCGGCGCGCGGCGCTGGCGGCCGAACTCGACGACCTGCGCGCGAATTTTGGCAAGATGCAGGCCGAGGCGGCGGCGAAGGAAGCCCAGCTCGACCTGCTCAACGACGCGAAATCGGCGGCGGACGCCTTCGCGGCCGGCGCGCAGAAACTGCTCGACGGCGCGCTGGGGCTGCCCGAGGGCACGGTGCTCGGCTCGCTCGCCGACCGCTTCAACGCGCCCGCCGACTGCCGCGTGGCGCTCGAGGCCGCGCTGCGGGCGTGGCTCGACGCGGTGGTGGTGGCGGACGACGCGGCCGCGCGCGCGACGCTGGAGGCGCTGGTGGCGCAGAACGCGGGCAGCGCGCGGCTCGTGGTGGCGGCGCGCGGCGACGCGGCCGCGCCCGCGCCGGGTCCGGCGGGGCTGCCGCGCCTGCTCGACCTCGTGACGGTGGCGGACGATTTCAAGGCGGCGGCCGAAGGGCTCGTGGGCGACGTCTACGTGGCCGATTCGGCGGCGGCGTTCTTTGCGTCCGGCGCGGCGGAGACGCTGGCGGCCGGGGCGCGCGTGGTCACGAAGGACGGCGTGGTGTGGCGGCGCGGGGCGGCCGAGGCATGGCTGCCGGGCACGGCGGCGGCCTCGCCGCTCAGCCGGCGCATGCTCATTGCCGAGACGACCGATTCGCTCGAGGCGCTGCAGGCGCGCATTGCCGCAGGGCGGCAGACGCTCGCCACGGGCGCGGAGCGCAGCGCGGCGCTCGCCGACGAGGCGCGCGCGGCGGCGCAGGCGCTCGCCAACGCGCGGCGCGCGGCGGCGCAGGCGGAAGGCGAGTGCGCGGGCATGACGCGCGACGCCGAGGCCGTGCGCGCGCGGCTCGCCCAGACGCAGGCGGCCCTTGAGGAGGCGCGCGCCGCCAACGCCGGCGACGACGCCCGGCGCGCCGAGCTCACGGCCGCGCTCGAGGAGGCGCTCGCCCGGCGCGACGCCCTCACCGAACGCACCGCGCAGCGGCAGGACGAACTGCAGACGCTCGAAGTCGCGCACGGCGAGGAGAGCCGGCGCCTCACCGAGCGGCGCATCGCCGCCGCGCAGATGGAGAACGAACTGCATCTCACCGCCCAGCAGCAGCAGGACGCCGAACGCCGGCGCGGCGAGCTGCTCAAGATGATCGAGGGGCGCGAGGCCGGCATCCGCGGCTACGAGGATTCGATCCAGCGTCTGCGCGACGAGACGGCCGAGCTCATGGGCTCGCTCGACGATTTGAAACAGGGCGCGGCCGACATCCACGGCCAGGTGGAGGAGGCGCGCATCGAGCGCGGCGACCTGCAGGCCAAGCTCGCCGCGAGCGAAGGCGGCGTGGGCGCGCAGCGGGCACGGCTCGACGAGGCGCGCGCGATGCTCGGCAAGCTCGAAGTCGCCGCCACCGAGGCGACGATGCGCCGGCAGAACGTCTACGACCATCTCAACCAGGAATACGGCCTCGACGCGCAGGGCGTGCTGCGCGAGCCCGATCCCGACTGGAAGGGCGGCGAGCCGCCGCCGAACGACGCGCTCGAGGCGCGCGTCAACGCGCTCACCGCGCAGATCGCCGCGCTCGGCCCCGTCAACATGGTCGCCATCGAGGAGTTCCGCGAACTCGAGGAGCGCTACACCAAGGAGAAGGCGCAGGAGGCCGACCTCCTCGCCGCCAAGGAGCAGATCCTCGCGCTCATCACGAACCTCAACGACAAGAGCGGCGAACTCTTCCGCAGCACCTTCGCGCAGGCCAACGAGAACTTCCAGAAGATGTTCACCAAGCTGTTCAACGGCGGCGAGGCGCGCCTCGTGCTGCTCGAGAACGCCGAAGACCCGCTCGAATGCGGCATCGACATCATCGCCCGCCCGCCCGGAAAGCGTCCGCAGAGCGTCACGCTGCTCTCCGGCGGCGAGCGCACGATGACCGCCGTGGCGCTGCTCTTCGCCATCTTCATGATCAAGCCGGCGCCGTTCTGCATGCTGGACGAGCTCGACGCCGCGCTCGACGACGCGAACATCGGCCGCTTCGTGGACGCTCTCAAGGAGTTCCTCGACCGCAGCCAGTTCCTCATCATCACCCACAACCAGCACACCATCGCGGGGTCCGATCTCGTCTACGGCGTCAGCCAGCAGGAGAAGGGCGTCTCGCGCATCATTTCAATGCGTCTGACGGACATTGGCGTCAAGCCCGTGCCGGAAGACACCACCACACCACCACAAAAAGACCAGGAGAACTAGACATGGCAGACGTTATTGGCGCGGGCGAGCTTCACAAGGGCGTGAAGCTGCTGATCGACGGCGAACCCTACGAAATCACGGTGTTCGACTTCTCGAAGCCGGGCAAGGGGCAGGCGATCTACAACTGCACCCTGCACAACCTCATCTCGGGCGGCAACATCACCCGCAGCTACCGCTCGGGCGACAAGTTCGAGAAGCCGGAGCTCATCCAGCGCAACGTCACGTTCTCGTACGACGACGGCTCGGCGTACGTGTTCACGGACGAGAACTTCGAGGAGATCCGCGTGACGCCCGACGTGATGGGCGACAAGAAGTACTTCCTGATGGACGAGATGGAAGTGAAGGCGCTCTTCTTCAACGACCGCGTGATCGGCGTGCAGCTGCCGCAGCTCGTGGAGCGCAAGGTCATCAAGGTCGAGCCCGGCGTGAAGGGCAACACGGCCTCCGGCAAGGTCACGAAGCCGGCGACGGTGGAAGGCGGCTACGTGTGCGCCGTTCCGCTCTTCATCAACGAGGGCGACACGGTGCGCATCAACACCGAGACGGGCGAATACAACGACCGCGTCTCCACGCGCTAGGCGCAGGAAGGTCGAGTCGCGATGAAGATTCTCGTCACGGGCGGCGCGGGCTACATTGGCTCGCACACCACGCTGGAACTGCTCAAGGCGGGCCACGACGTGGTGGTGGTGGACAACCTCTGCAACGCCTCGGAAGAGTCGCTGAAGCGGGTGGCCGAACTCGCGGGCAAGGCCCCGCGCTTCCACAAGATCGACATCCGCGACGAGGCCGCGCTGAACGCGACGCTCGACGCGGAAGGCCCGTTCGACGCGGCGATCCACTTCGCGGCGCTCAAGGCCGTGGGCGAATCGACCCGGATTCCGCTCGCCTACTACGCGAACAACCTGGGCGGCACGTTCACGCTGCTCAAGTGCCTCGCCGCGCACAACTGCAGGAACATCGTGTTCTCGAGCTCCGCCACGGTCTACGGCCAGCCGAAGAGCGTGCCGATCCGCGAGGACTTCCCCACGCCCGGCTGCACGAATCCGTATGGCTGGACGAAGCTCATGATGGAGCAGGTGCTGCGCGACGTGCAGACGGCCGATCCCGCGTGGAACGTGGTCATTCTGCGCTACTTCAACCCCATCGGCGCGCACGAGAGCGGGCGCATCGGCGAGGATCCGGCGGGCATCCCGAACAACCTGCTGCCCTACGTGGCGCAGGTGGCGGTGGGCCGCCTGAAGGAGCTCAGCGTGTTTGGCGACGACTATCCCACGCCGGACGGCACGGGCGTGCGCGACTACATCCACGTGGTCGATCTCGCGATCGGGCATCTGCGCGCGATCGAGAAGCTTGCCGAGAAGCCCGGCTACAAGGTGTACAACCTCGGCACGGGCAACGGCTATTCGGTGCTGCAGATCGTCAAGGCGTTCGAGGCCGCCAGCGGCCGCAAGGTGCCCTACGCGATCAAGCCGCGCCGCCCCGGCGACATCGCCGAGTGCTGGGCCGACCCCGCGCTCGCCGCCAAGGAACTCCACTGGACCGCCGAGCGCGGCATCGAGAAGATGTGCGAAGACGCCTGGCGCTGGCAGTCGCAGAACCCCTACGGATACAAGCAGCCTTGAGCGGGCTCGCCGACATCCTCGGCGCCTTCGAGGCGACGCTCGAGCTCGAGCGCGAACTGGGCACGCGCACGGTCGACTGCGACCGTGCGCTGCTTTCGCCTTTGCCCCCCGCATCCAAACCCGCCCCTCCTCCTCCGCCGAAACCGGTGCCCAAACCGGCGGAAGCCCCCGCACCAAGCACCAAGCACCAAGCACTCAGCACTCAGTGCCAGGCACCAAGCACCA
>CAVEDG010000033.1:0-11048 GCA_963614205.1 bacterium
GTAGGGGTCACTGGTCCGAGTCCAGTGGCGCCCACCATTCCCCCCTAGACCGTATGTGTCGATTCGGCGAGAATGCGCGTAAGAGAGGCGAGTTTGCGCTCGGGCGTGCTGCCGGTGGGGTGTCCCACGAAGGCGACGGCGCGCGAGCCCTCGCGGTAGAAGAACGCGCGGCCGTCGCGCATGTCGAGCCGGCTGATGCCGGCCTGGGCGCAGCACACGCGGAACGCGGCAAGCGTCATGAGGCGTTCGGCCGCGCGCGGCAGGCGGCCGTAGCGGTCCGCGAGCTCGGCGCGCAGTTTGCGTACGGCCTCCTGCGTGGTCGCCTCCGCGAGGCGGCGATGCAGGTCCATGCGCTGCGCCTCGTCCTCCACGTAGTCGTAGGGCAGGCAGGCGCCATTCGTCTCGATGTCCGCCGAGCCCGGCGAGAAGTCGAGGAAGTCGAGGTTGAGCGACACGTCCACGAGGCCGGGCGCGGTCTCGCCCCTGAGCCGCGCCACGGCGCGCTTGAGCAGCTGGCAGTAGAGCTGGAAGCCGACGGCGGCGATGTGGCCGCTCTGCGCCTTGCCGAGCAGATTGCCCGCCCCGCGGATCTCGAGGTCGCGCAGGGCGATGTTGAAGCCCGCGCCGAGCCCGGCGTGCTTGCGCAGGGCGTCGAGGCGCTCGCGGGCCTCGGAGTCGATGAGGCCCTCCTCGGGCAGCAGGAAGTAGGCGTGGCCCTGGCAGGCGGCGCGTCCCACGCGGCCGCGCAGCTGGTAGAGCTCCGCAATGCCGAAGCAGTCGGCGCGGTCGATGAGGATCGTGTTGGCGCGGGGAATGTCGAGGCCGCTCTCGACGATCGTGGTGCACACGAGAACGTCCGCCTCGCCGCGCGCGAAGCGCTGCATCTGCGCGGCGAGCGTGGCGGCGGGCATCTGGCCGTGGGCGATCTCGACGCGCGCGCGCGGCACGAGCGCCTTCACGCGCGTGGCGACCGTGTCGATCGTGAGCACGCGATTGTGCAGGAAGTAGACCTGGCCGCCGCGCGCCAGTTCGCGCTCGATCGCCGCGCGCACCGTCGCATCCGAATCGCGCACGATCTTCGTCTCGGTGGCCACGCGCTCGCGCGGCGGCGTGCGCAGCAGCGAGAGGTCGCGCGCACCGGTCATCGAGAGGTAGAGCGTGCGCGGAATGGGCGTGGCGCTCATCGTGAGCACGTCCGCCGTGGCGCGCAGGCGCTTGAGATGCTCCTTGTCCTTCACGCCGAAGCGCTGTTCCTCGTCGATCACCACGAGGCCGAGGTCGTGGAAGGCGACGCGGTCGGACAGAATCGCGTGCGTGCCGATCACGATGTCCGTGGCGCCGGAGAGCAGGCGCGCGCGCGTGCCTCTCTTCGCCTCGTCGCCCTGGAAGCGGCTCAGGACCTCGATGCGGATGGGCGTGCCGTCGAAGCGCGCGAGGAAGGTTTCGTAATGCTGTTCGGCGAGCACGGTGGTGGGCGCGAGCACGGCGGTCTGGCGGCCGTTGAGCGCAGCGATGCACGCGGCGCGCATGGCGACTTCCGTCTTGCCGTAGCCGGCGTCGCCGCAGATGAGGCGATCCATCGGCTTGGGCCGCGCCATGTCATGCTTCACGTCGATGATGGCCTTGGCCTGGTCGGGCGTTTCCTCATAGGGGAACGCGGCCTCGAACGCCGCCACGCCCTCCATCTCCACGTCGTAGGCGTAGCCCGGCACCACGGCGCGGCGGGCCTGCAGGTCGAGAAGCGACGCGGCGAGATCCTGCACGGCCTTCTGCGCGTCCTCGCGCTCGCGCGTCCAGCGGCGCCCGTCGAGACGGTGCAGCTTGACCTCCACGCCCTTTACGCCCACGTAGCGCGAGAGCAGATGCGCGTGGGAGGTCGGCACGTGCAGCAGGCCGCCGTCGGCATATTCGATCTCGAAGACTTCGCTGCGCTGGCCGGCCACGGTGATTTCGGTGGTGCCGTGGAAGATGCCGATGCCGTAGTCCACGTGCACCACGTAGTCGCCGGGTTCGAGGTCGCAGCCTTCCGTGAGGCGCATGCCCACGCCCGTCGCGCGCGCGGCGGGGGCCCGCCGCCGATGCGCGAACACGCGGTCGCTCTTCGCGACGACGATCAGGCCCGGCACCTCGAAGCCGCCGCTCAGGTGGTCGTCCTCGACGACGAGCGTTTCCTTCTTGTACGCCACGGCGAGATGCGCGCGCAGGCGCGCCCGCGCCGCCTCAAGCAGTTCCGGGTTGCGCGCCGCCTCCATGCCGAGCGCCGCGAAGCCCGGCAGGGGCGTGGCGAGAAACGGCGCCGTCGGCACGCCGCGCGGGGCGGGCTCGCCCGAAAAAAGGATAACCCCACCTTGAATATCGGGGCGGGCGACTTCAGTCGCCCCGATCGCCCCGATGCGGTCGGCATAGTCATTGTACTCGAAGTACAGCGTGGCCGCCCCCGCCGGCAGCCCCTGCCGCAGCGTACGCGCCGCGCCTTCCTCCGTCGCGACGGCGACGGGCGCCCAGGTCACCTCCGCGACGGGGCCGGTGCTCGTCTGCGTGGCGGGGTCGAAGGCGCGCAGGGCTTCGAGATCGTCGCCGAAGAACTCGGCGCGCACGGGCGCGGCCGCCTCGGGCGACCAGGCGTCGAGCACGCCGCCGCGCACGGAGAAGTGGCCGGGCGCGACCACCTCGGGCGACCGCGCATAGCCGCCGGCGAGCAGGCGCGCCTGCACCTCCGCGAACGACGGCGACGCGGCCGCGCCAAGCGCGAGGTGCACCGTCGCGGCGACGATGCGGTCGCCGGCGGGCAGCGGCACGTCGAGCGCGGCGGCCGGCGCCACGACGACGAGCGGCGCGGAACCGGGCTTCTGCTCGAACAGCGCGGCGGCCACCTGCACGCGCGCGGCGGCGTGGTCTTCAACCGCGTCTTCGAGCGGCGGCGGGAACTCCAGCGCGCGCACGCCCGTCTCGGCCTCCAGCGCGCGCAGGTCGGCCACGAGCGTCTCCGCCTCGGGAATGCCGGGCACGACCACAAGCGCGCAGCCGCGGCGTTCGGCGTAGACGGCCGCCGCGAACGCGCCCGACGAACCCGTGAACGAGGGCAGCGCCACCGACGGCGACGGCAACTCCGTCACCGGATCAAAGGCCTTCCTGAAGGCCGCATAGCGCGCGCTCTGCCGAGTCGTCATGTCGGAAACTCGTTTAGCCACTCACAGCGTGATGCCGAGTTCGGCGAGGGGCCGCATCACGAAGTCACGCGCGCGGGCGCGGGGATGCGGCAGGGTAAGCGCGGGATCGTCGCGCACGAGACCGTCGAAGTCGATCAGGTCGAGGTCGATCGTGCGCGGGCCGTTCCGCACGGTGCGCACGCGCCCGAGCGCGTCCTCGATCGCGTGCATGCGGCGCGAGAAGTCCTCGACCTCCAGCGAGGTGTACACGATCACGACCTGGTTGAGGAAGCGCTGCGCGGCGAAGGCGGCCGGCACGTCCACGGGTTCCGTCTCGATCACCGTGCTCGCGCGCGCGAGCTGCGTGCCCGGCAGCGCCGCGAGCGCGTCGCGCGCCCGGGCGAGAGAGTCCTCGCGCGGGGCGATGTTCGACCCCAGCGCCACGAGGGCGCGATGCAGGACGGCCGCCACGGTGCGCAGTCCCCTTCTACACCGAACAGCGGTGCGCGATCGCGCGCCGCAGCGTGAGCGGGTCGGAATACGCCACGCCTGAATCGGCCGGCAGCCCGAACGCAAGGCGCGTGACGAGCACGGGCGCGGCGGCGGACGGCCAGTCGCGCAGCGCCTCGGCCACGTAGCCCGCCGTCGCGTCCCCTTCCATGTCGGTGGAAAGCGCGAGCAGCGCCTCGGTGAAGCCTTCGCGCGCGATGCGGTCCTTCAGTTCGCCCAGGCGCAGACGCTCCGGGCCGAAGTGCCGCACGGGCGAGAGCTTGCCGCCGAGCACGTGGTAGCGCCCGCGGAACGCGCCCGAACTCTCGATGGTCACGATGTCCGCCGGCTCCTCCACCACGCACACGCGCGCGGCCTCGCGCGTCGCGTCCGTGCACAGCGCGCACGGCTCCGCGCCGCGCACGGTGAACGCGCCGCAGCGCGGACAGCAGCACACGTTCTCGCGCGCGTCGCGCAGGGCGAGCACGAGGGGGTCGAGCAAGCGCTCCGGATCGCGCAGCAGCGCAAGCGCGGCGCGCCCGGCGCTGCGCCGCCCCAGTCCGGGCAGGCGGGCGAGCGCGCGCTCCAGCGTGTCGATCGGCGCGAGCATCGCCGTTCCGCGCTCAGTTGCCGAAGAGGCCGCCCATGCCGCCGTTCTTCATGACGGACATCATGTGCTCCTGCGTGGCCTGCTTCACGTTCTTGAGCGCACCGTTGACCACGTTGAAGAGCATCGTCTCGAAGCGTTCCGGCTTGCCGCCGGCCGCCTCGGCCCACGTCTCGGGCGCGATCTTGATCGAGGAGACCGTGAAGTCGCCGCGCACCGTCACGGAGATGCCTCCGTTCGAGTATTCGGCGGAGATCTTCTCGATCTCGGACTGGATCCTCTTGGCCTCGCTGCGCATCTGCATGGCCTGTTTCATCTGGTCAAAAATACCCATGATTTTCGTCCTGTTTTCTTGATTGGTTGATGTGTCTGTGTTTATCGAAAAATCGTCATGTCAGCAGCCCGTACTTGCGGGCCTTGTAGGCGACCACGCGGGGCGTGGTCTTGAGCGCCCGCGCGGCCGCGGCGGCCACGCCGTCATGCGCGGCCAGCGCCTGGGCGAGCACCGCCTTCTCGAAGCCTTCGGTCAGCGTCTTCCAGTCCTCGCCGTGCCACGTCCAGCCCGCCACGGGTCCTGCGGCGCGCGAACGCAGCCAGCGGCGCACGGCCAGCGGCAGGTCGCCCACGTCCACGCAGGGGCCGAACGCAACGAGCTCGGCCTCCTCGCGCGCCCGCGCCTTTTCGCGCGGGTCGCACCACGGATAGGCCTCGAACGCGGCGGTGGCGGCCTCAGACCAGCTTCTTTCCACTCAGGTCCTCGTACGCCTTCACGTAGATCGCGCGCGTGCGGGCGATCACGTCGTCCGGCAGCACCGGGCCCGGCGGCTGATGGTTGAAGTGGATCGAGTCGAGCCAGTCGCGCACGTACTGCTTGTCGAGGGACGGCGGATTCGCGCCGACCGTGTAGCTCGCCGCCGGCCAGAAGCGCGACGAATCGGGCGTCAGCACCTCGTCCGCCAGAATGAGCGAACCGTCGGCGTCCTTGCCGAACTCGAACTTCGTGTCGGCGATGATGATGCCGCGTTCGCGCGCGTAGTCCGCCGCCTTCGAGTAGAGGCCGATCGTCGCGTCCTTCAGCGCCTTTGCGGTGGCGGCGCCCACGAGCGCCTCGGTCTGCGCGTAGTTGATCGCCTCGTCGTGGTCGCCGATCGCGGCCTTCGTCGTCGGCGTGAAGAGAACTTCGTCGAGCTTCGACGCATTCTCGTAGCCGGCGCGGATCTTCTCGCCGTTGACGGTGCCGCTCTTCTGGTATTCCTTCCAGCCCGAGCCGGTCAGGTAGCCGCGGGCGATGCACTCGACCTCGACCATGTTGACCTTCTTGACGAGCATGGAGCGCCCGCGCAGGTCGTCCGCATACGGCTTCAGCTCGGCGGGATATTCGTCGACGTTCGCGGTGATCAGGTGGTTCTTCACGCCGAAGAAGTCGAGCCAGAAGAGCGAGAGCTGGTTGAGCACCTTGCCCTTGTCCGGCACGCCGCACGGCAGAATCACGTCGAACGCGCTGATGCGGTCGGTCACGACCATCAGCAGCTTGTCGCCGAGGTCGAAGACGTCGCGGACCTTGCCGCTCTTCTGCGGAATCCCCGGAATCGCGCATTCAAGCAGCGCATGGTTCTTGTCGTATTTCATAGTTGGTAGTTGATAGTTGATAGTTTGGAGGAATCAGAAGTCGAGATTGCTCACGTTGAGCGCGTTGTCCTCGATGAACTTGCGGCGCGGCTCCACGTCGTCGCCCATCAGCAGCGAGAAGATCTGGTCGGCCTTCACGGCGTCCGCCAGCTGCACGCGCTTGATGTGGCGCTTGGCCGGGTTCATCGTCGTTTCGTAGAGCTCCTTGGCGTCCATTTCGCCAAGTCCCTTGAAGCGGTAGATGCTCATGCCCTTGCGGCCGCGCGCGTCGATCGCCGCGAGCAGGTCGGGCAGGGACTTGACCTCCTGCGCCACGCCGTCCTCCTCAAGCGTCGCCACCACGCCGGTTTCGCCCAGGTAGTCGCCCACCGAGAAGCCCATGCCCTGCAGCGAGGCCATCTGCTTGCGCAGCACGGCGGAGCGGTAGACCTCGATCCAGCGAAACGCCATCTGGTCCGTGGGATGGTAGGTCTCCACCTTCGTGGCGGCGAGGTCGATCGTGGTGGCGAGCTCCTGCTGGAGCGCGGCCGCACCGGCCTTGAGCGCCTCCTCGTCCTTGAAGTAGTCGAGGCGCGCGGCGTCGCCGGAGCCGATCACGGCCACGTAGCGCGGCACGAAGCCCTCCTCGTCGCGGCGGTCGAGCAGTTCCTTCGCGCAGAGGCCGCGGCGCTCGATCGTCGCCACGGTGCCCTTGATCTCGGCGAGCAGCTCGAGCAGACGGCGCGCGGCCTCCTTGTCGAGCGCCTCGCCGTTCGCGCGGCGCACGGTCATGTCGTCGAGGCCGAGAAAGAGGATGCGCGCGTTCATCTCGCCGTCGGTCAGCACGTATTCGCTCTTCTTCTTGCGCTCGACCTTGTAGAGCGGCGGCTGGGCGAGGTAGACGTAGCCGCGCTCGATGAGCTCGGGCATCTTGCGGTAGAAGAACGTGAGCAGCAGCGTGCGGATGTGGGCGCCGTCCACATCGGCATCGGTCATGATGACGATCTTGTGGTAGCGCGCCTTCGAGATGTCCCACTCCTCGGCGAAGCCGCAGCCGATGGCCGTGATGAGCGTGCGGATCTCGGCGTTGGCGAGCATGCGGTCCACCCGCGCCTTCTCCACGTTGAGCACCTTGCCGCGCAGCGGCAGAATGGCCTGGATCGCGCGGTCGCGCCCGGTCTGCGCGGAGCCGCCGGCGGAGTCGCCCTCCACGAGGAAGAGTTCGGTCTTGGAGGCGTCGCGGCTCGAGCAGTCGCGCAGCTTGCCGGGCAGCGAGAGACCGTCCATCACGCCCTTGCGGCGCGTGTTCTCGCGGGCCTGGCGCGCCGCCTCTCGCGCGCGGTAGGCAAGCAGCGTCTTGTCGATGATCGCCTTGGCGACGGCGGGATTCTCCTCGAAATAGGTCAGCAGCCTGTCGCCCACGATGCCGGCCACGATGCCGTCCACCTCGCCGTTGCCGAGCTTCGTCTTGGTCTGGCCCTCGAACTGCGGCTGCGGCACCTTCACGCTCACGACCACGGTGAGGCCCTCGCGCATGTCGTCGCCGCTGAGCTTCTCCTTCTCCTTGATGAGCTTGTTGTCGATGCCGTACTTGTTGATCGTGGAGGTCAGCGCGCGGCGGAAGCCCGTCAGGTGCGTGCCGCCCTCGATGGTGTGGATGTTGTTGCAGTAGGTCTGCTCGATGGTCGAGTACGTGTCGGTGTACTGCATCGACACCTCGGCCATGATCGTGTAGGTGCCGTCGAGGCGCGTGACCTCCTTCTGCCCCTCGAAGTGCATGATGGGCGACAGCGCGGTCTTGTTCGTGTTGAGGTATTCGGTGAACGCGTCGATGCCGCCCTCGTAGTGGAACGTCTCCTCGTGGTGGCTCTCGCCCTCGTTGTCCTTGAAGTGGATGCGCACGCCCTTGTTGAGGAAGGCGAGCTCGCGCAGGCGGTTGCACAGGATCTCCCACTTGAACGCATGGCACGTGAAGATCGAGTGGTCGGGGAAGAACGTCACCTTCGTGCCCGTCTCGTCGCCGCAGGTGCCGACGACTTCGAGCGGCTTCGTGACGTGGCCGCGCGCGAACTCGATGTGGTGGATCTTGCCGTTGCGCTTCACGTCCACCTTCATCCACTCCGACAGCGCGTTCACGCACGACACGCCCACGCCGTGCAGACCGCCGGAGACCTTGTAGTTGGAACCGTCGAACTTGCCGCCCGCGTGCAGCACGGTGAGCACGACCTCGATGGCGGGCCGGTGCTGCGTGGGGTGCATGTCCACGGGAATGCCGCGGCCGTTGTCCGTCACGCTCAGCGAGCCGTCCTGGTTGATCTGCACGTCCACGAGCGTGCAGTAGCCCGCGAGCGCCTCGTCGATCGAGTTGTCCACCACCTCGTAGACGAGATGGTGGTAGCCGCGTTCGCCCGTGTCGCCGATGTACATGGCCGGGCGCTTGCGCACGGCCTCCATGCCCTCCAGCACCTGGATGTTGGCGGCGTCGTAGTGCCCGTTCTCCTGCGGGGCGCGCGCCGCCTCGGGGGCGGTGTCGGCGGATGCGTTGCTGTTCTCGATCGGCTGTTCTTCGGACATGTTTTTTCCCGTGAAATTTTGTCCGTCCAGTATACCAAATCTCGCCCCAAAAGGCGAGTGAAATGTACAGAGTGCAACCCGTGATTTCGCACAGTGCAACAAAGTTCTTGTGCGCTCACAGTTCCGTGCCAAATGATGGAGCCTTCTCAACTCCACACCCTTTACAACCTGAAGCGGAACTGATAGACTACCCTTTCGCGAAGACGCCTGGGTGCCGGGAACGGGTGGCAAATGTCGCGCGACGGCACAGGAGCGTTGACGATACCATGCACGACAACAAAGGAGACCTCCAATGAAACTGATGACGACTCTGTTCGCGGTTCTGCTGTCCATAGGCGCATTTGGCGTCACGGCTTGCACGAAGGCGCAGACGGTTGATGAACGAGCCGCCGAACGGGAAGATCTACGGGCGCAGTTGAAGGCGATTCAGGAGGAAATGCGCAGAGCCCGAGAGGAACGAGGCGAAGACGTTTCGTCTCCGACCGCCGAAGTTGCACCGTGCTGTGCACACGGAATTTGAAATTCAGAAAAGGTAGCGGCAGGACAAGAAGCGGCAACGGCTCTTGTTCGACTCCCATGGGGAAAATGTTCAAGAGGTCGCCGCCGGGATGGCGTGGCTTGTCGGCGGTGCAGAAGGTTGTGGCCTGCGCGTTTCGTAAAAACAAGGAGAAAAACAATGACAACAGCGAAATCATCTGTGCATGTGCGTGAAACGATGAAGCGGACGTGCACGATCAGTCTCTTCTGCGCGTTGGCGGCGACAGCCGCGGGCGCGGCGACGTTCACCGTGGACAGCGCGGCCGCGGCGGGCGGCGACGGGTCGGCGGCGAAGCCGTGGCGCACGGTGCAGGACGCCGTGCTGGGCGTGCGCGCCGCGCGGAAAGCGGGCGCGGTCAAGGCGGGCGAACCCGTGGAGGTCGTCTTCCGCGCAGGCGAGCATTCCGTCGGCGTGGGCGTCGCGCTCGGCGCGGCGGATTCCGGCACGGCCGAGGCGCCCGTGACGTGGCGCGGCGAAGGCAAGGCCGTGCTCACGGGTGGCGTGCGCGTGCCGAGCGCGCTCTTCAAGAAAGTCGAGGATCCCGCCGTGCGCGCGCGTCTGCCCGAAGAGGCGCGCGACACGGTCTACGTGGCCGATGTTGCAGCGCTCGTGCCGACGCAGATTCCCGCGCTCGCGTCCGGCTTCTCCGGCACGCCGACGGCGCCGCTGCTCTTCATGGGCGGCAAAATCGCCACCATCGCGCGCTGGCCCAACATCGGCTTCACGTCGTTCAAGAAGGCCCTCGACAAGCGCAGGGACGCCCCGGGCGCGTTCCTCTACGACAACCCGCGCGCGCGGCGCTGGAACTTCGCCGAGGGCGTGTGGCTGAACGGCTACTGGACGCACGACTGGGACAACTTCTCCGCGCGCGTGGCGCACTACGGCGAGGAGAACGGCACGAACAACGTCATGCGCCTCGCCGTGAAGGTGCCCTATGGCGTGGGCAATACGTCCTGGGGCCTCGCCGAACGCCGCTTCTACGCCTTCAATCTGCTCGACGAGCTCGACGCGCCCGGCGAATGGTGGCTCGACCGCGCAAACAAGCGTCTCTACATCGTTCCGCCTGCGGGGACGCCGCGCGAGGACGATGCGGTGACGCTCACCTTCCTGACGGCGCCGCTCGTCACGGCGCAGGGCGTGAAGCACATGCGCTTCGAGACTCTCATGTTCGAAGGCGGCGTGGGCAGCGGCATGAGCGTGAATGGAAACAACGTGGCGATCGAGAACTGCCGGTTTGCCTGTCTGGGCGCCGCCGGCCTGAACGTGAACGGAAACAGCAATCTGGTGCGCGGCGTGGAGGTGTGCGAGACCGGGCGTTCGGGCATCGGCGTGACCAGCGGCGACCGACGCACGCTCATGCGCGGCAACACGCTGATCGAAGACTGCCACATCCACGACTGGGCGCACTTCCAGCGCACCTACGCGCCCGCGATCGGCGTGGGGGGCTGCGGCGTCACGCTGCGCCGCAACCGCATGCACGACGCCCCCCACGCAGCCGTGCTCTACGGCGGCAACGAGCACCTCTTCGAGTACAACGACGTCTGGCGCGTCTTGATGGAGACGGGCGACGCGGGCGCCTACTACACGGGACGCGACTGGACGACCCAGGGCAACGTGCTGCGCTACAACTACACGCACGACCTCGGCAGCGGTGCGGGCGACGCGGCCAACACGATGGGCTTCTACTTCGACGACTGCGACTGCGGCGACGCCGTCTACGGCAACATCTTCCACAACGTGGCGCGCGGCATCATGGTCGGCGGCGGCCGCGACCATCCGATCTACAACAACGTGTTCTCGAAGTGCAAGGTCGGTCTTTCCATCGACTGCCGCGGCATGACGTGGAAGAACTGGAATCAGCCCGGCGACGGCTGGCATCTGGAGGGGAAAGCCTTGGCATTCAACTACACGAACGGCGTCTGGGCGGCGCGGTATCCGCGTCTCGCGCGCATCATGCAGGATCACCCGAAGGAGCCGCTCTACAATCCCGTCACGGGCAATCTCTTCCTCGACTGCACGCAGCAGATCCTCGCGCTCGACGGCAAGGCGGCCGACGAGTGCCTGCCGCGCATGGCGCCGATCA
>CAVEDG010000034.1:0-1103 GCA_963614205.1 bacterium
CTCGTGTCTCGCGACTTCGACGCCTTCTCCGGCTTCGCGCTCGAGCGGTATTTCGCCTGGAAGTTCGCGGACGAGTCGTCCTACACGCGCATGGACGCCTGGTGGGATCGGAAGGGCGAGAACGAGATCGACCTCGTGTGCGAAGACGAGCTGGCGAACCGCCTCGACTTCTGCGAGGTCAAGCGCGACGCGCGTCGGTTCGACGAGGCGCTTCTGCGCCGCAAGGCCGAGGCGTTTCTCGCGGCGAATCCGCAGAAGCGTTCGCGGCAGATCTCCTGTCGCGGACTCTCCCTTGCCGAGATGTGATTGTGCACGATTTTATACGTGTGGATGTTGAGTACCCCTTACCTTTTTTCGCGCACCCCCTTGACATACCTACCCGAAGGTATGTATACTATGTGCTCGTTTTACGGCGAACCAGGTTTTGACATGGCAAGACGAACGAAAGAGCAGGCTGAACAGACGCGCACGCGGATTCTCGCGGGCGCGCTGGCGCTGTTCGCGAGGAAGGGCTACGAGCAGACGACCTTCACGGACATCGCCTCTCGGCTCAATCTCACGAAGGGTGCGATCTACTGGCACTTTGCGAGCAAGGAGGCGCTGCTGCTGGCGCTGATCGACGACCTGGTGGCGCGGTTCGGGCGGCTGTTCGCGGCGTCGGTGCCGGAAGGGGAGACGTCGTATCCCGTGGTGGCGGAGATGATGACGCAGCACACCACGCAGATGCTCGGCAGCGCGAAGGCGCGCGCGTACTTCCAGCTGCTGCATCGCCAGATCCGCTGGGCGGATACGTCGATGGCGGCGATCCGGCGCGACCTGATCACGAACCGGCGCTTCGGGCCGTGGGAGGCGTTCCGCGCGGCGGTGGAGAGCGACGTGCGCGCGGGGCGTGCGCGGGCGGGCGTGAACGCGGAGCAGATCGCGAGCGTGAGCATGGCCCTGCTCGACGGTCTCGTGGGCGCGCGCATCGCCCAGTTCCTCATGGGCGACTTCGAGGAGACGCTGCGCCTCGGCTTCGACGCGATCTGGCAGTTCGTGAGATGCTAGTCAAATTAAAAATTAAAAATTAAAGGTTAAAAATTAAAGGTTAAAGGTTAAAGGTT
>CAVEDG010000034.1:1252-10898 GCA_963614205.1 bacterium
CTTCTAACTTTTAACCTTTAACGCTTAACTTTTAACTTTTAACCTTTAACGCTTAACTTTTAACTTTTAACTTTTAACCTTTAACCTTTAAAACTCCTAACTCCTAACTCCTAACTTCTAACTTTAAACCTTTAACTTTTAACCTTTAACCTTTAACTTACAAAGAGAGGAGAATCCAAAATGGACGAAACCAAGACGAAGCAAGAAGAGAAGACATCATCCATCGGCGCGAAGATCGGGTCGGCGATCGCCACGCTCGTGCTGGGGGCCGCGTGCGCGGTCGGCGGCTGGATTGCGTGCGACATGAGGCCGAAGGCCGAGGTGCGCAAGGTGGCGCCGCAGGCGGCGGCGCCGAGCGTGGCGGTGCGCGCGGTCGAGGAGCGCGAGTACAATTTGCCGGAGCGCTTCGTGGCGCACGCGGAATCCGAGCAGGAGGTTGACCTGCTGCCGCAGATCGACGGCTACGTGAAGGAGCTCAAGTTCAAGGAAGGCGACATCGTCAAGGCGGGCGACGTGCTCTACGTGATCGACGACGAGCGCTATCTCGCCGTGGTGAACCAGCGCAAGGCCGACCTCGAGGCGGCCGAGGCCGAGGCGCGGCGCGCGGACCGCTACTTCGAGCGCATGCGCAAGGCCGACGCGCGCGGCATCACGCAGCTCGAGCGCGACAACGCCGAGGCCGGCGCCGAGAAGGCGCGCGCCGCGGTGCTGCAGGCGAAGGCGAACCTCGTGGTGGCGGAATACGACCTGAAGAAGACGAAGGTCGTCGCGCCCATCACGGGCCAGATCGGCAAGTCCTCCGCCTACGTGGGCGACTACGTGGCGCCGTCGAAGGGCGCGCTCGCGCGCATCGTGCAGATCGACCCCATCCGCGTCACCTTCCCGCTCACGGACCGTGCCTACGTGGCGTGGCGCCAGGCGCAGGTGGCCGGCAAGCCGCTCGACCTGCGCCAGCGCGTGGTGCTGCCGGATGGCTCGGTCTACAACCGCGAGGGCACGTGGGCCTACGACGACAACACGATGAGCAAGGAGACGGCCACGATCATCATGCGCCTCTCCTTCCCCAACCCCGACCGTCTGCTCGTGCCGAACACCTACGTCACGCTGCTGACGGACTACCGCGCCGCGCCGAAGATGGCGTGCGTGCCGCAGCAGGCGCTCTTCGAGCTCACGAGCGGAAACCAGGCCGTGTGGGTGCTCAAGGCCGACGGCACGGTGGAGCAGCGCGCCGTCGAGACGAAGGAGACCTTCAAGGGCTGGGCGCCCGTCGTCAAGGGGCTCAAGGTCGGCGAGAAGGTCGTGATCTCCGGCATCGCCAAGCTGCGCGTGGGCATGAAGGTGGAAATCGCCGAGGCCACGAACAACGACGACCTCGACCCGAAGTACGATCCGCCGATCAAGGACTGACCCCTCGGCCCGCATTCCCAACACGGAGTGACGCATCATGAAAATCTCGATTCGAAAGAGCATTGACGAAATCAAGACGTTCTCGCGGGTGTTCATCGAGCGCCCGCGGTTCGCGATGGTGATTTCGATCGTGCTGACGATCGCGGGCGTGCTGGCGATCACGCGCCTGCCGATCTCGCAGTACCCGCGTCTCACGCCGCCGTCCATCGCGGTGACGTACAACTACCCGGGCGCGAACGCGAAGGAAGTGCTCAACACGGTCGCGCAGCCGATCGAGGACGAAGTCAACGGCGTGGACGACATGCTGTACATGGTCGGCTCGTGCTCGGACGACGGCAACTACCAGCTGACGATCTCGTTCGACGTGGAGTCCGACCGCGACATGGACCTCGTGAAGGTGCAGAACCGCGTGACGCAGGCCGAGGCGAAGCTGCCGCAGGAAGTGAAGCAGCTCGGCGGCCGCATCCGCGCGCAGGCGGAAGACCAGCTCGGGTTCATCGCGTTCAAGTCGAAGACGGGCGCGATGACGCGCCTGGAGATCTCCGACTACGTGTACGCGAACATCCAGCCGGTGCTGCTGCGCATTCCGGGCGTGGGCGAGGCGACGGTGTACGGTCCGAAGCTGGCGATGCGCGTGTGGCTGAACGCGGCGCGCATGGCGGCCCTGGGCATCAACTCGGAAGAGGTGATCGACGCCGTCTCGAAGCAGAACATCCAGGCCTCGGTCGGCTCGATCGGCGCCAGCCCCGTGCCGAAGAACGGCGCGCACGTCTACACGATGACGGCGAAGGGCCGTCTGCTGCGGCCGGGCGAGTTCGACGAGATCGTGGTGCGCCGCGACGACCAGGGCGGCCTCGTGCGCCTCAAGGACGTGGCGCACACGGAGATCGGCGAGCAGAGCTACATGTTCTCCAGCCAGTTCAACGGCGAGAACTCCATCTCGGTCGGCATGGCGCAGAAGCCGGGCGCCAACGCCATCGCCACGATGAACGAGATCTACAAGACGATGAAGGAACTCGAGAAGTCCTTCCCGGACGACCTCGAATACTCGGTGCCGTACGACGCGACGGACTACGTGCGCTCGTGCATCCGCGAAATCATCGAGACGCTCGTGATCACGTTCCTGCTCGTGGTGTTCGTGTGCTACATCTTCCTGCAGGACTGGCGCGCGACGCTCATTCCGTGCCTCACGATCCCGGTGTCGCTGTGCTCGACCTTCATCCTCATGGCGGCCCTGGGCTACACGATCAACATCCTCACGCTCTTCGGCCTCGTGCTCGCCATCGGCGTGGTGGTGGACGACTGCATCGTGGTGGTGGAGCGCGTGCAGTACCTGATCGAGACGCGCAACCTCAACTCGAAGGAAGCGTCGATCCAGGCGATGAGCGACGTGACGAGCGCCGTGATCGCGACCACGCTCGTGCTGCTCGGCATCTTCGTGCCGGTCGGCTTCATGAGCGGCATCACGGGGCGCATCTACCAGCAGTTCTCGGTCACGCTGTCGGCGGCCGTGTGCTTCTCGACGGTGTGCGCGCTCACGCTCGCGCCGGCGCTGTGTTCGCTGCTGCTGCGCGAGGCGCGGCCGTTCAAGCATGGCCCGATCGCGTGGTTCAACTGGGGCGTGGAGAAGTTCAAGGGCTTCTTCGTGGCGTGCGCGAAGTGGCTGGCGCGGCGCATCTTCCTCGCGTTCGTCCTGCTCGTGCTCACGATCCTGCTGACGGTGCAGATGTTCAAGAACTCGGAAACCTCGTTCCTGCCGGAAGAGGACCAGCGCGTGGTGTTCGTGTCGATGTCCATGCCGGAAGGCTCGGCGCGCGACCGCACGCGCGACGTGGCGCTGCGCGCGGTGGAGATGCTGCGCAAGGTGCCGGAGGTGAAGAGCGCGCTCTCCATCGTCGGCTGGGGCATGATCGGCGGCCGCGGCGAATCGCAGGCCACGCTGATCGTGGACCTGCAGGACTGGTCGCTGCGCCCGAACCCCGACCAGAGCGCGTCCGCCCTCGTGGCGAAGTTCCAGCAGATGCTCAAGGCGATTCCGGAGCCGGAGTGGCAGGTGTTCGCGCCGCCGGCGATTCCGGGCCTCGGCAACTCCAACGGCATCGTCTTCCACCTGCAGAACAAGACGGACTCCGATCCGCTGCTCGTGGACAGCGTGAAGAAGATGGTGCTGCAGAAGCTCAACCAGAACCCGCACGTGCTCGCCGCGTTCGCCGGCTTCAACGCCGAGACGCCGCAGCTGCGCTTCAACCTCGACCGCGACAAGGCCGAGATGTTCCACGTGCCGGTCTCCACGATCTACAGCACGCTGCAGAACTATCTCGGCTCGCGCTACGTGAACGACGTGAACCTCGGCACGCAGGTGAACCGCGTGACGGTGTGCGCCGACGTCGACGACCGCCGGAACCCCGAGGACGTGGCGCGGCTCTACGTGCGCTCCGACACGGGCGCGATGGTGCCCGTGGGCGCGCTCGGCACGCTCGAGCGCCGGCTCGGCCCGCGCACGGTCTACACGCGCGACCGCTACGTGGGCTGCGGCGTGGTCGTGCTGCCCGCGCCGGGCATCGCCTCCGGCACGGTCATGCGCGAGGTGGCGGACTTCCTCGACCGCGAGCTGCCCGACGGCTTCGACTTCGCGTGGTCCTCGCTCTCCTACCAGGAGGCGAAGAACGAGGGCAGCGCGGCGCCGCTGATCGGCCTTGCGATTCTCTTCGGCTACCTGTTCCTCGTGGCGCAGTACGAGTCGTGGACGATTCCGCTGCCGGTGATGCTCTCGATCTTCGTGGCCGTGTTCGGCGCGCTGCTCGGCATGAAGTACTTCGGCATCTGGATGACGGGTTCGCCGTATCCGCTCTCGATCTACGCGCAGCTCGGTCTCGTGCTGCTCGTGGGCCTCGCCTCGAAGAACGCGATTCTGCTCGTGGAGTTCGCCAAGGACAAGCACGAGATCGAGAACTACTCGATCGTGGACGCGGCCGGTTCGGCGGCGGGCGAGCGTCTGCGCGCCATTCTGATGACGGCGCTCACCACGCTGCTCGGCACGCTGCCGATGATGATCGCCACGGGCGCGGGCGCGGCGAGCCGCAACCACCTCGGCACCACGGAGTTCTGGGGCATGGCGGCGTCGGTCGCGTTCGGCATCCTGCTGGTGCCGGGCCTCTACGCCCTGTGCCAGACGTGGCGCGAGCGCGTGAAGCGCGCCGCCGCCTACGTCTCCGCGCGGGGCGCGCGCCAGCGCGCGCTCAAGGACCGCGCCAAGGCCGCCCAGGAGGCGAAGAAGGCCGAGTAGATTCTACACGGACGCCCCAAGTTATGGTATGCTATGCGCTCCCCTGCGCAGAAAAGGAATCGACGAAAGATGAAGACTGAACAGAAGTGGATGACGCGCGCGCTCTCGGCGGCGGCCCTTGCGCTGCTGGCCGGATGCGGCATGTGGGCCGTGGGCCCCGACTACGAGGAACCGACGGTCGCGGCGCCCGACGCCGCGGCGCCCGATGCCGGCTACCCCACCACGAACCGCACGGAGACGGGCGAGTTCGCGGCGGCCGACGCCGACGCCGACCCGCGCCAGAAGATCACGGGCGAGACGATCCGCGCCTGGTGGAACCAGTTCGACGACGACGTGCTCACGAACCTCGTGGCCTCCGCCCTCACGAACAACCTCTCGTTCCAGATGGCGCAGGAACGCCTCGTGCAGGCGCGCTGGGCCCTCGTGGGCAGCGCGGCCGCGTTCATGCCGAAGGTGACGATGGACGGCACGTACACGCGCTCGGGCGCGCACCGCTTCACCACGTCGCGCGCCTCCGCCGGCACGAACGCCCACGCCGACCGCTGGGCGAGCGGCTTCGACGCCTCGTGGGAAATCGACATCTTCGGCGGCGTGCGCCGTTCGTACGAGGCGGCCGACGCCTCGCTCGCGGCGGCCGAGTGCTCGCTTGAGGACGCCTGGGTGTCGCTCACCGCCGAAATCGGGCGCGAGTACGTCACGATGCGCACCACGCAGGAGCGTCTGCGCGTGGCGCGGGCGAACCTCAAGCTGCAGAGCGAGACGTACGACATCCTCAAGAGCCGCCTCGACAGCGGCATTGGCGACGAGCTCGCCGTCAACCAGGCCAAGTACAACGTGGAGCAGACGCGGGCGACGATCCCGACCCTGCTCGCGGCGGAGGAGCAGTGCATGAACGCGCTCGCGATCCTCTCCGGCACGATGCCGGGCGCGCTGCACGCGCTGCTGGATCCGCTGCCCGCGCGCGACTGGCTCGTGGCGCCGCAGCGTCTCGAGTCGATTCCGCTCGACGTGATGCGCGGCCGGCCCGACGTGCGCGCCGCCGAGCGCAGGCTCGCCGCGCAGGTCGCCTCCGTGGGCATCGCCAAGGCCATGCTGCTGCCGAAGTTCTACATCAACGGCTCGCTCGGCCTCGACAGCGTCACGGCGCACCGCTTCTTCAACCGCCAGGCGTTCCTCGGCTCCATCGGCCCGAGCTTCAGCTGGCCGATCTTCCAGGGCGGCAATTTGCTCGCCAACCTGAAGACCGAGGAGTCCAAGATGAACGAGGCGGCCTACAACTACGAGCTCGCCGTGCAGACCGCCTACCGCGAGACGCGCGACGCCTACAGCGCCTACACGCAGGAGTACCACCGCTACCAGTCCCTGCAGGGCGCCGTGAAGGCCGCCACCGACGCGGTCAACATCTCGCAGGATCTGTACAAGAACGGTCTTGCGGACTTCAACAACGTGCTCGACGCGCAGCGCTCGCTGCTCACGCTGGAGGAGTCCTTCACCGTCAGCCGCGGCAACATCACGCTCAACCTGATCGCCCTCTACAAGGCGCTCGGCGGCGGCATCGCCCGGTAAAAAGGTATGCGGCATTCCAACAGCCAGCAATCGGCCCTCCTTCCCGGATGCCGGATGCCGGCTGTTTGAATTTTGAAAGGACAAACGGAACATGAAGACAACCGCATTCTCCATCAGTCTCCTTTTCGCCGCGGCGGTTTCGGCCGCGACGGGTGTCGTCTCGTTCAAGGACGCCGCGAAGATCAAGTCCTGGGACGCCTGGGACGACCACAAGGCCCAGGCCGCGGTCACGAACGTCCTGCAGAAGGAGAAGAAGAGCGTGACGTGGGCGAAGTTCAACCGGGTCGATCCCGGCCTCCGCGAGATCGGGCGCCTCCAGACGCGCACGTCGAGCCAGGTCAAGTCGTCCAAGTGGTCTGTCGGCTGCGAGACGCTCGACCGCGACTACGCGGACTGGGACGCCTACAAGGCGCTGCTGCCGATGCTCGGCGTGAAGCGCGCGCGGTTCTTCTCCGGCTGGGCGAAGACCGAGCAGACGAAGGGCGTCTACGACTTCGCGTGGCTCGACCGGCAGATCCGCGAATGCGCCGCGATGGACGTGAAGCCGTGGATCTGCATCTCCTACGGCAACCCCGTGTGGGGCAGCGACTTCCGCCTCGGCATGCGCGTGAAGCAGGTCACGGGCAATCCTGCCGCGTTCGACGCCTGGATCCGCTACACGAAGGCGCTCGTCGCGCGCTACAGGGACGTTGTGGACGAGTGGGAGGTCTGGAACGAGCCGTTCAACCAGGGCCCCGAATATGCCGAGATGTTCTACCGCACGGCGAAGGCGATCCGCGAGGTGCAGCCCGCGGCGAAGATCATCTGCACGGCGATCGCGATGGCGAAGGACATGACGAAGAGCGACTACGCCGTCGTGCTCGAGCGGCTCAAGAAGGAGAACGCGCTCGATCTTGCGAACTTCTTCGTCTACCATCCGTATGTGCCGAACCCCGACACGTCGTATGGCGATGCGGGCGACGGACAGTTCGGCTGGCAGATGGCGATTCCGCTGCGGAAGTTCGTGAAGAGCTACTCCGGTCGCTACGACATCATCCAGGGCGAGGTGGGCTGCCCGAGCCAGCTCGAGTTCGCGCACGCGCTGTGCAACATCGAATGGACGGAGTATTCGCAGGCGAAGTGGGACCTGCGTCGCGCGATCGGCGACGCCGTGCGGTCGATCCCGTCCAGCCTGTTCACGATGGTCGACCTGCAGTACACCTTCATGCTGCAGAGCTTCGGCCTCGTGCGCTCGAACACGCTCAAGGAGTTCGTCTACCGGCGTCCGAGCTGGTACGCGATGCGCAACGTCTACGCGCTCTTCGACGACGAGACGCTGCCGCAGCGCCACGCGGAGGAGAAGGTCGGCGCGCGGCGGCTTTCGCGCAATCTCTTCACGCGCTACGGCCAGCCGCTGTTCGTCTTCTGGTTCTGCGACGCGGTCCCGAGAAGTTCGCTCGACTTCGCGCGCATCGACCTCGACCTCGACCGCCGCGTGAAGGATCCCGTCTGGATCGACCTCGTCACGGGGCGCGTCTTCGAGATCCCCGCGACGAACGTCGTCGCGAGAAAGGGCGGCGGCGTCACGCTGAAGTCCGTGCCGATGTGGGATTCGCCGATTATCGTCGCCCCGCGCGGCGCGATCACGCTCGTCCGCGACTGGCAGAAGATGACGCCCTACGACATCGTCGACACGTTCTATCGTCCCGGCCAGTTCGGCAACCACATGAAGGCGCTGCCGCCGCGCGACTCCGAGCCGTGGATGAAGATGAAGACGAAGGACTTCCTGCCGTGCATCGACAAGTACGGACAGTTCAAGTGGCGCGACTGGCCCGGCAAGACGAAGGGCGACGCCGACCTCGCCGCCGCAAAGGACGAGGAGGCGCGGGATCTCGTCGCGCACCCGGGGCCGGACGGCTGGACGAAGTTCGGTGGCTGGGCGGCGGGTCCGCAGCTCGAGGCGACGGGGCGTTTCCGCACGCACAGGGACGCGAAGGGCAGGTGGTGGCTCGTCGATCCGGAGGGCCGCCTCTTCTGGTCGTTCGGCCCCGTGCGCGTCTCCGCGTCGTCCGCGATGACGCCGATGAACGGCGAGCCGGGCACGCCGCGCACGGGCGTGGAGCCGACGCCGCGCGACTGCCTGTTCGAGGATCTTTCGCTCGCGAAGTTCTGGCAGACCCACGACGACCTGCTCTGGCCGTTCTACCTCGCGCGCGGCGAGACGCGCGTCTACGACTTCTCGAGCGCGAACCTTTTCCGCAAGTACGGCGAGGACTACTCCGCGACGTTCGCCGACCTCTGCCACCGGCGTCTGCGCAGCTGGGGCATGAACACGATCGCGAACTCGAGCGACCTCGCGATCTGCCTGCAGGACCGCACGCCCTACGCCGAGCGCGTCGAGTGCGTCTCGCGTTCCATCTCCGGCAGCCACGGCACGTGGTGGAAGTTCCGCGACCCGTGGGACCCGTCGTTCGCGCAGGGCGTGACGGCGGCGCTCGCGGCGCACGGGCGCGAGGCGCACGACCCGTGGTGCATCGGCTTCTTCATCGACAATGAGATCAACTGGGGCGGGCCGACCGACCTCGCGAAGTGGACGCTCCAGTCCGCCACCGACCAGCCGGCGAAGATCGCGTTCGCGGACTGGCTCAAGGCGAAGTACGGCGACGTGGCGAAGCTCAATGCGGCGTGGGGCACGGCGTATGCGGATCGCGCGGACTTCCTGTCGTCCATCGCGCTGCCGCCGGCCGCGGCGAAGGACGACCTCTACGCCTTCTCGAACGTCGTGATCGACCGCTACTTCACGACGACGCGCGAGACGGTGAAGGCGTTCGACGCGAAGCTCCTCTACCTTGGCTGCCGCTTCGCGGGATGGGCGAGGCCCGAAGTCGTGGCGGCATGCGCGAAGTCCTGCGACGTGGTGAGCTACAACATCTACCGCGAGACGATCGGCGACTGGCGGCTGCCGAACAATCTCGACGCGCCGGTGCTGATCGGCGAGTTCCACTTCGGCGCGACGGACCGCGGGCCGTTCGGCACGGGCGTGTGCGTGGCGAAGAACCAGAACGACCGCGCGGCGAAGATGAAGGCGTATGTGGAGTCCGCGCTCGACAATCCGCAGATCGTCGGCGTCCACTGGCACCAGTTCAGTGACCAGGCGACGACGGGGCGCTTCGACGGCGAGTATCTGCAGGTCGGCCTCACGGACGTCTGCGACCGTCCGTATCCGATCATGCGCGCGGCTTTGCGCGACGTCGGCTATGACCTCTACTCGCGTCGCGCCCGGTAATGGGGTTGCTCAAGTTCGCCCGCGAACTTGAGCGGCGCAGACGGGCGGGAATGTGGTATACTGTTTCCGCCATGAGACCCATTGCCACAAACACGAACGACTTCGAGACCCTTCGCGCGAAG
>CAVEDG010000035.1:0-9784 GCA_963614205.1 bacterium
TCGGCTTCGTCGCCGACGTCTCCCGCGACCCGTCCGACGCGACGATGAACTACGAAGCGGCGAGATGATCCGCATGAAGACGATCGGGAATTTCAGGATGAAACTGGGAGCGGCCACGTTGGCACCAACATTTTCCTGTGGCGCGAATGCGTCCGATAGGGTATACTATGGAATCTTTCAACGAGGAAGAAGGACGAACACGATGAAGACACTCATGCTTTCGATGTGCGCGGCGCTGGTCGCCTGCACGACCCTGGCCGAAGAGGCTGCGAAACCCGCGGAGCAGAAGCCCGCCGCGCCCGTGGAGCAGAAGGCGCCGACGGTGGCGAAGCCCGCGCGCGTGAACGCCGACCGCGCCAAGGCGCGCCGTGAAGGCCGCGCCCGCGCCGCCCGCGCCGCGCGCAGCCGCGTGATGCCCTTTGGCGCGCTCAAGGACGGCACGCCCGTGAAGCTCTACCGCCTGCAGGGCGCCGACGGCCTCATCCTCGACGTCTCCGACTACGGCGGCCGCCTCGTGCGCTGCTACGCGCCCGACAAGTTCGGCAACCTCGCCGACGTCACGCTCGGCTGGAACACGCCCGCCGAATACGAAAATCTCGGCTTCTCGATGGGCACGCTCATCGGCCGCTACGGCAACCGCATCGCCAACGGCACGTTCACGCTCGACGGCAAGGAGTACCAGCTGCCGATCAACGAGGACAAGGGCGCGCGCCACTGCAACCTCCACGGCGGGCCCGACGGCTGGGACAAGAAGGTGTGGAAGGCCGAGCTCGTCTCGCGCGGTCCCGTTCAGGGCGTGGCGTTCACCTACGTCTCCAAGGACGGCGAGATGGGCTTCCCCGGCACGGTGACGTGCAAGGTGACCTACCGCGTGCTGCCGAACAACGTGTGGTCGATCGACTACGAGGCCACCACCGACAAGCCCACCGTGATCAACCTCACGCACCACAGCTACTGGAACCTCGCCGGCGAGTCGAGCGGCAACGTGCTCAACCAGCACCTGCGCATCTACGCCGACCAGTACACGCAGACGACCGACGGCCTCATTCCCACGCAGAACGCGCCCGTGAAGGGCACGGGCTTCGACTTCACCGAGATGCGGCCCATCGGCGCGAAGATGGACTGGATGAAGGCCGAGAAGGCGCTTGCGCCGATGGACAACTGGTACGACCACAACTTCGTGCTGCGCGGCGCGCCCGGCCGCCTCAAGAGGGCCGCCTCGATGTTCGACCCCGTCTCCGGCCGCACGCTCGACATCTGGACGACCGAGCCGTGCATGCAGATGTACGGCGCGCAGAACATGACGGACAAGGTGCCGGCGAAGGCCGCGGGCAAGTTCCTGTGCCCGTTCGCCGGCGTGGCGCTCGAGACGCAGCACGCGCCCGACTCGCCGAACCGCCCCGACTTCCCGTCCACGGTGCTGCGTCCGGGCGAGACGTTCCGTTCCCGCACGGAATACCGCTTCGGCGCCAAGTAAGAGACCGAGGTCGCGATGCACGTCGTCGTCTGCGTGAAGCAGGTGCCGGACACCACGAACGTCCGGATCAATCCCAAGACCAACACCCTCATGCGCGAGGGCGTGGAGTCGATCGTCAATCCGTTTGACGAGTATGCCCTGGAGGAAGGCCTTCGCCTGAAGGACAAGCTCGGGGCGAAGGTGACGGTGGTGTCGATGGGCCCGCCGCAGGCGACCGCGGTGCTGCGCGAGGCGCTGGCGCGCGGGGCGGACGAGGCGTTCCTCGTCTCCTCCCGCGCGTTTGGCGGCGCGGACACGCTCGCCACGTCCTACACGCTCTCGCAGGCCATCAAGACGGCGTGTGGCGGCGCCACGCCCGACCTCGTGCTCTTCGGCAAGCAGGCGATCGACGGCGACACGGCGCAGGTGGGCCCGGGCGTTTCCGAGTTCCTCGACGTGCCGCTCGTCACCTACGTGAAGACGCTCGAGACCGACGGCGCGTCGTTCACGGCCACGACGGTGATGGACGACGGCGAGCACGTGATCGCGGGCGCGTTCCCGTGCGTGATGACGGTGCTCAAGGAGGCGGCCGCGCCGCGCTATGCGCCGCTCGCGGGCGCGATGCGCGCGGCAAAGGCGGAGATCAAAGTGCTGGACGAGAAGGCCGTGGCGGCCGACCCGATTCGCATCGGGCTCAAGGGCTCGCCCACGAAGGTCGTCACGATCTTCCCGCCGCCCACGAAGGGCGGGGGCGAAAAGGTCGATGCGCGCGGCAACGCGGCGGCGGGCGCGCGGGCGATCGTGGATCTCCTCACGCGGAAAGGTCTGGTGAAGTGATGGCGGATGCCCCGATTTCGATTGACGCCACGCTCTGCAAGGGGTGCGGCAAGTGCGTGAAGGGCTGCGGCTTCGGCGCGCTCAGGATGGTGGCGGCGGCCGGCGCGAACAAGGCCGGCAAGATCGCCGAAGTGGACGCGAGCGCGTGCAAGGCGTGCGGCGCGTGCGTGAAGGCGTGTCCGTTCAAGGCCATCCGCGAGGTGCGCCAGGAAGTGTACGGCACGCCCGATCTCGCGTCGTACCGCGACATCTGGGTGTTCGCGGAACAGACGGGCGGCGTGGTGGCCGACGTCGCCTTCGAGCTGCTCTCCAAGGGCCTCGAGCTGAAGGCCCAGCGCGGCGACGGCGCGCGGCTGTGCGCGGTGCTGCTCGGCAGCCACCTGCCGGCCGAGGCCGAGGCGGCGCTCATCGCCGCGGGCGCGGACGTCGTCTACAAGGTGGACGATCCGGCGCTTGCGGACTACGAGGCGAACGCCTACGTGGACGCGGTGAGTCCGCTCATCGTGGCGCACAAGCCAGAGGTGGTGCTTGCGGGCGCCACGGCCGTGGGGCGCGCGTTCTTCGCGCGGGTCGCGGTGCGCGTGCGCACGGGGCTCACGGCCGACTGCACGATGCTCAAGGTCGAGGAGACGAAGAACAAGGACACGGGCGCGCTGCAGATGCTGCTGCACCAGACGCGCCCCGCCTTCGGCGGCAACATCATGGCCACGATCATGACGCCGAACCACCGGCCGCAGATGGCCACGGTGCGTCCGAAGGTCTTCAAGAAGGCGCCGCCCGATCCGAAGCGGAAGGGGCAGGTGCTCGCGCAGGCGCTCAAGCGGCTCGCGCCGAAGACAACGCTCGTCAAGGTCGTGCGCGATCCGGACGCGCTCGACATCTCGGCCTATGACATTCTCGTCTCCGGCGGGCGCGGGCTCAAGAAGGAGGAGAACTTCAAGATGCTCTTCCGCCTGGCGGAGCTGCTTGGTGGCGAGGTCGCCTGTTCCCGCGCGGCGGTGGACGCCGGCTGGTGCGCGGCCTCGCGCCAGGTGGGCCAGACCGGGCGCACGGTGGCGCCGCGGCTCTATCTGTGCTTCGGCATTTCCGGCGCGATCCAGCACCTGGAGGGCATTCGCGGCGCGGACGTGATCGTGGCCGTCAACACGGATCCGCACGCGCCGATCTTCGGCGTGGCCGATCTCGGCATTGTGGGCGATCTCTTCGAGGTCATTCCCGCGCTGATCAAGGAGTTGGAGAAATGATCGAGACTGACGTTCTCATCGTGGGCGCGGGGCCGGCGGGCCTGGCGTGCGCCATTGCGCTCATGCGCCGGGCGAAGGGCGCGAAGAAGCCGCGCGTGGTCGTGCTCGACAAGGGCCGGTCGCCGGGCTCGCACGTGCTCTCCGGCGCGATCCTGGATCCGAGCGGGCTCAAGGGGCTGCTCACGGCGGAGGAGCTCGCCACGATGCCGTGCGAGGCGAAGGTGTGCAAGGAAAGCTTCCGCTGCAACTTCACGAGCCGGACGTCGCTTCGGATTCCGTGGGTGCCGGCGCTGATGAGCTCGAAGGGCTATCCGGTCGTGTCGCTCACGAAGGTGGCGGCGTGGCTTGCCGGGCTTGCGCAGAAGGCCGGCGCCGAAGTCTACACGGGCTACGCGGTGACGTCGCTCGTCGAGAAGGACGGCGTGATCGTGGGCGCGCGCACGGGCGAGAAGGGGCTCGACAAGGACGGCCGGCGCAAGTCCAACTACCTGCCGGGCGAGGAGATCCGCGCGAAGACGGTCGTGCTCGCCGAAGGCGGCTGCGGCATTCTCACCGAACGCCTCATCGCCGAGAAGAAGCTGCAGGGCGAGCGGCCGCAGACCTACGCGCTCGGCATCAAGGAGCTCATCGAAGTGCCGGCGGGCACGCAGACGGCGGGCGAGGTGATGCACACCTTCGGCTGGCCGGCGGACTTCACCACGTACGGCGGCGGCTTCGTCTACCACGTCTCCGAAACGCAGGTGATGGTGGGCTATGCCTACGCGCTCGACTACGCGCGCGCCGAGATCGACCCGTTCCGCCTGTTCCGGCGCTTCAAGGCGTCGCGCGCCGTGGCGCCGCACATCCGCGGCGGCAAGACCGTGGCGTACGGCGCGAAGGTCATTCCCGAGGGCGGCTACTACGCGGTGCCCAAGGCGGGCGTGCCGGGCTGCCTCATCGTGGGCGACGGCGCGGGTTTGCTTGACTCGCTGCGCATCAAGGGCGTGCACATCGCCGTGCAGAGCGGCATGGCGGCCGCCGAGGCGATCCTGCATCCGAAGAAGGGCGAGACCGTGGAGGCGGCGTATCTGCGCCTGCTGTACAAGACGCCGGGCGTGAAGGAGATGCGGCGCGTGCGCAACGTGCGCGCGGCGTTCTCGTACGGTCTGCCCTACGGCGTGATGGCGGCGGGGTTCGCGTGGCTGACGCGCGGCAAGTTCCCGAACTTCCGCGTGCCGGGCTGCGACGAAGGCGACGCCGCCGCGCTGCGGCCGCTCGACCGCGACGCGCTCGCCCGCGAGGCGGCCGACGACGTGGAGACCTCGCCCGTGCAGCCCGACCGGCTTACGGACGTCTTCATGTCCGGCACGCTCCACGAGGAGAACCAGCCGTGCCACCTCAAGATCCGCGACGCGGCCGCCTGCGCGCGCTGCGAGGCGACCTACGGCTCGCCCTGCACGCGCTTCTGCCCCGCCGAGGTCTACCGCCGCGAGGAGGGCCGCCTGCAGATCGACTTCTCGAACTGCCTGCACTGCAAGACGTGCTTCATCAAGTGCCCTCTCGGCAACATCGACTGGACCTTCCCGCAGGGCGGCGACGGCCCGCGCTACACGCGCATGTGACTGCCCAACTACCAACTACCAACTCTCAACTACCAACTACCATGGAACTCAATCGCCGTACTTTCGTGAAGGGCGCCGCCGCGGCGTCCACCTTCCTGCCGTCGTTCGGCATCCTCCACGCCGACGACATCACGATCGGCCCGAAGGACGACACGATCAACGTGGGCATCATCGGCTTCGGCGCCGAGGGCAAGGTGCTCTCCGCCTCGCTCGTGCGCATTCCCGGCGTGCGCGTGCGCTGCGTGTGCGACATCTGGAAATTCGAGCAGCAGCGCGCCCGCGCCTTCTTCAAGGGCTACGGCCACGACGTGAAGATGTACGAGGACTACCGCGAGATGCTCGCCAAGGAGGACAAGAACATCGACGCGGTGATCGTGGCCACGCCGGACTGGATGCACTGCGAGCACACGTGCGCCTGCCTGCGCGCCGGCAAGCACGTGTACTGCGAGAAGGAGATGTCCAACCGCCTCGAGCTCGCGGCCGAGATGTGCCGCGTGCAGAAGGAGACGGGCAAGCTGCTGCAGATCGGCCACCAGCGCCGTTCGAACCCGCGCTACCGCCACTGCTTCGACCACGTGGTGCCGAACATGCTCGGCCGCATCACCACGGCCTATGCGCAGTGGAACCGCGCGCTCGCGCCGTTCTTCACGTACAAGAAGCCGCCGAAGCAGGACGTGCTCGACCGCTACGGCTACACGAACGCCGAGCAGTTCCACAACTGGCGCTGGTTCTACAAGTACGGCGGCGGCTCGATGGTGGATCTCGGCTCGCACCAGATCGACCTCTTCATCTGGGCGTGGGGCGTGCCGCCCAGCGCCGTGACCGCAATCGGCGGCAAGGACGCCTTCTCGCCGCGCCGCCAGGCCTACGACCGCGTGATGTGCCTCTACGAGTTCCAGATGCCGGACGGCACGAAGAACGAGGCCTACTACCAGGTGATCTCCTCCAACTCGCGTGGCGGCTTCTACGAGCAGTTCATGGGCACGAAGGCCGCGCTCACGATCGCCGAGATCTCCGCGCGCGGCAACACCGTGCAGCGCGAGCTGCGCGGCGGCGGCTGGACGGACGCGGAGTGGCAGGGCTTCATCGACAAGGGCTGGATCCTGCCCGCCGCGGACGACAAGATCAAGAAGGACGTCTCGAAGAACGTGGAGGTCGACACGCGCATCTCCGCGCTCGCCACGGGCAATCCGCTTTCGGTGGAGCTCAACAAGCCCGCGCACATGCCGCACCTGGAGAACTTCTTCGCGGCGTGCCGCCATGGCGCGGCGCTCAACTGCCCGGCCGATCTCGCGTACGAAAGCGCGGTGGCGGTGCTGGCGGCGAACGTCTCGGCCGACACGCACCAGACGCACCACTTCAAGCCCGAGGACTTCAAGGTGCCGCCGCGTCCGGGCGAGGCGCCCAAGCCCGCCGCGCCGGAGGCGAAGAAGGCCTGAAGGCAAAAAAATGGAGCGGGCGAAGGGAATCGAACCCTCGTAGCCAGCTTGGAAGGCTGGAGCTCTGCCATTGAGCTACGCCCGCTCATGCGGAAAAACGCGGCACAGTATAGCAGAATGATCTCTGAGCGTCAACATCAAACGATTAACGGAAATGGCTGAATCGATTTCAACACTGGCGCTGGGCATGCTGCGCGCGACGGGGCTCTACTCGGAGGAGGCTCTCGGGCGCATTGCGGAGGGTGGCGCGAAGAATCCCGAGCTGAGCCTCGTCGAGGCCGTGCTGCGCTTCGGCGGCGCGCGCGAGGACGACTTCCTGCGCAAGATGGGCGAGTTCCTCGGGCTCGACTACGTGGAGCTCGAGAAGGTGCAGCCGCGGCCGGACGTGCTCAACCGCCTGCCCGCGAGCGCCGTCTACCAGTACAACGTGCTGCCGATCGCGTTCGCGAACGGCGCGCTCACCGTCGTCTCGAGCGACCCCTTCTCGACCGTGGCCGGCGACGGCCTGCGCCTGGCCGCCGGCGCGCCCGTGAAGATCGCCCTCGCCCCGCGCGAGGAGATCGACAAGGCCGTGAAGAAGTTCTACGGCGTGGGCGCGGACGCGATCGAGAAGATGATCGAGGACGGCCGCTACGCCGTGGACGACGAGGACGGCTCGATCTCGAAGATCGACGCCGGCGCCGAAAGCGAAGAGGCCTCGATCGTCAAGTTCGTGAACCGCATCATCGCCGAGGCCGACCGCCAGGGCGCGACGGACATCCACATCGAGCCGCAGGAGACGGAGCTCCGCATCCGCTACCGCATCGACGGCATGCTGCACAAGGTCGACGTGCCGCCGCAGCTGAACCGCCTGAAGTCGGCGATCATCTCGCGCATCAAGGTCATGGCGAACCTCGACATCGCCGAGAAGCGTCTGCCGATGGACGGCCGCATCGGCATCCGCATCGGCGGCGAGGACATCGACATCCGCGTCTCCACCATGCCGGGCGCCTGGGGCGAGTCGATCTCCCTGCGACTGCTCGCCAAGAGCGGCAGCTTCGTGAAGATGGCCGACCTCGGCTTCAACGAGCGCGACTTCCGCGTGGTGGACAAGATCATCCGCCGCCCGAACGGCATCTTCCTCGTCACCGGGCCCACGGGCTCCGGAAAGTCCACGTCGCTCTACTCCTTCCTCCACGAGGTCAACACGATGGACGTGCGCATCCTCACGGCGGAGGACCCGATCGAATACCAGATGGACGGCATCATCCAGGTGCAGATGAACAAGGACATCGGCCTCGACTTCGCCCGCACGCTGCGCGCCTTCCTGCGTCAGGACCCGGACAAGATCATGGTCGGCGAAATCCGCGACCGTGAAACGGCCGAGATCGCGATCAACGCCTCGCTCACGGGCCACATGGTGTTCTCCACGCTGCACACGAACACGGCCGCGGGCGCGTTCCCGCGCATGATCGACATGGGCGTGGAGCCGTTCCTCATCGCCTCCGCCGTGGCGGGCGTGATGGGCCAGCGCCTCTGCCGCCGGCTGTGTCCCTCGTGCCGCCACGAGGTGCCGCTCAACCGCACGTGGTACGACCTCGACTATCCGCCCGCGCGCGACACCGTGTTCGAGCCCGCGGAAGGCGGGTGCGAATCCTGCAGTCGCACGGGCTACAAGGGCCGCCGCGCGCTCTTCGAGGTGCTCGAGGTGGACGAAGACGTGGAAAGCGCGATCATCAAGCGCGAAAACGCCACGCAGATCCAGCACATCGCGCTCTCGAAGGGCATGAAGACCCTGCGCGAAGACGGCTGGGCCAAAGTGTTCAAGGGCGTGACGAGCGTGGAGGAAATCCGCCGCGTCACCGAAGACCAGTGAAGAAGGAGACGATCGAATGAAGCGGATACTGCTGTTTCTGGCGCTCAACTTCGCCGTCATGCTCGCGCTGATGGTGGTGTTCCACGTGGCGTGCGCGTTCCTGGGCGTGAATCCGAACGCGGCGTTCGCCACGAACGGCGGGCTCGACCTCGTGGCGCTTGCGCTGTTCTCGGTGGTGTGGGGCATGACGGGCGGCTTCATCTCGCTGCTGCTCTCGAAGACGATCGCCAAATGGTCCGTGGGCGCCACGGTCATCGACGGCACCGAGGGCGAGGCCGAACGCTGGCTCGTGGACACCGTGCGCCAGCTCGCCGAACGCGCCAACGTGGGCATGCCCGACGTGGCGATCTACCACGGCGCGGCCAACGCCTTCGCCACCGGCGCCTTCCGCAACCACGCGCTCGTGGCCGTCTCGGACGGCATCATGGGCCAGATGACGCGCGAGGAGCTGCGCGCCGTGCTCGGCCACGAAATGAGCCACGTGGCGAACGGCGACATGGTGACGATGACCCTGCTGCAGGGCGTGCTCAACGCCTGCGTGATCTTCCTCTCCCGCGTGGTCGCCTACATGGCCGTGGCCGCGTTCAACAAGGACAGCCGGGACCGGCGCGGCTCGGGCGGCCTCTACTACCTCGTCTACTACGTCCTGCAGATCACGCTGGGCCTCTTCGCGTCGCTGCTCGCGTTCTGGTTCTCGCGCCACCGCGAATACGCGGCGGACGCCGGCAGCGCGCGTCTGCTCGGCTCGCCCTCCTCCATGATCGCCGCGCTGCGCCGCCTCGGCAACCTGCAGCCCGGCGTGCTGCCGGATTCGCTGAAGGCCTTCGGCGTCAGCGGCCGCCACGCCTCCGTCTTTTCCACGCATCCCTCGCTCGAAGACCGCATCGCGGCGCTCGAGCGGCTTGCCAATTCTCCCTGCTGAACGTCATGAAAAACGTGAAGACAACCAAAGACGCCTGCGGCGACGACGCCGCGCGGAACGAAGAAGCGGCGTACTGCGCCGACTACATGGCCTTTCTCGCGAAGGGCAAGACGGAGCGCCGCTGCTACGCGGCGGCCGTGGACCTGCTGACGAAGGCGGGCTTCAAGGAGCTCGCCTCCATGACGGCGCTCAAGCCCGGCGACCGCGTGTGGCGCGGCTACCACGGCAAGACGCTGATGGCGTGCGTGATCGGCCGGACGCCGAGCGCGCAGGGCATCCGCGTGGTGGGCGGGCACACGGACGCGCCGCGCCTCGACCTCAAGCCGCGCCCCGTCTACGCGAAGGACGGCGTGGTCTACTTCGACACACACGTCTACGGCGGCATCAAGAAGTACCAGTGGCTGACGCTGCCACTCGCGCTCTACGGCGT
>CAVEDG010000035.1:9794-10860 GCA_963614205.1 bacterium
TCGCGAAGGCGGACGGCTCGAAGGTGGAGGTCGCCCTGGGCGACGCGCCCGGCGATCCCGCGTTTCTGATTTCGGACATTCTGCCGCATCTCGGCAAGGAGCAGGAGAAGAAGACGCAGAAGGAGTTCTTCCCGGCGGAAGACCTCGACGTGATCGCGGGGCTCGGCGACCGGGCCGCGTTCATCGACCTGCTCACCGCGCGCTACGGCGTGACGGAGGAGGATCTGCTTTCCGCCGAGCTCGAGGTCGTGCCCGCGGGCGCGCCGCGCGAGATCGGCCTCGACCGCGCCCTCATCGCCGCCTACGGCCACGACGACCGCGTGTGCGCCTACGCGGGCCTGAGCGCCCTCGTGGACATGGCGCGCGCGAAGACGCCGCCGACGCGCACGTGCGCGTGCATCCTCTGCGACAAGGAGGAGATCGGCAGCGAAGGCGCGAGCGGCATGGCGAGTTCGTTCTTCGAGAACACCGTGGCCGAGCTCATCGAGCGCGAGACGAAGGGCGGCGCGCGCGACATCGCCGTGCGCCGCGCGCTGGAAGCCTCGACGATGCTCTCCGCCGACGTCACCGCCGCGGCCGACCCGCACTTCCCCGACGTCGACTCCACGGGCAACGAGGCCCGCCTCGGCAAGGGCCCCGCCGCGTGCAAGTACACGGGCGGCCCCACGAAGGGCGGCGCCAGCGACTGCCGCGCCGAGTTCATCGCCGACATCCGCCGCATGATGGCGAAGGGCGGCGTGGACTGGCAGATGGCCGAGCTCGGCCGCCAGGAAAAGGGCGGCGGCGGCACCATCGCCAAGTTCATGGCCCGCTTCGGCATGGACGTGCTCGACTTCGGCACGCCGCTCCTCAACATGCACGCGCCGTGGGAGGTCGCCTCCAAGCACGACTGCTACCACACGAAAAAGGCCTACGCCGCCTTCTTCGCGGGCTGAGCGCTTCTGCCTACGTGCGTTCTACCTCGCGCTGGAAAACAGGACAAGCTAACCTCCGATGAAGATTTCCGCCAAGGCGGAGTACGTGATTTGAGCGGAGGAACGGACCGAGCATGAAGATCGCGGTTGGA
>CAVEDG010000036.1:0-10793 GCA_963614205.1 bacterium
ACTCGACATCGTCTCGCTCCTGCAGTTCCGCAACCAGATCCTCACGGCGAAGACGATGCCGTCCGCGCGCGAGACGCTCGCCGCCTACGAGCAGGCCGTCCCCGAGGAGCTGCGCCGCGCCGACCACTGCACGGGGTGCGGACGCTGCGTGCCGCACTGTCCGCAGTCGATCAACATCCCGCACGAAATCGCGGCGATCGACGAATGGATCGACGGACTCAAGGACCGGCTTGTGGAGAAATCCTCGAAGTGATCTGCCGGCGCAGCGACACGCACGCGAGCCGACGCCGCGCCACGACTTGATCCATTGCGGCACATTGACTTCCGCGGCGGAGATATGATACACTACTGTGCATGAAATATCATGCTCGCGTTTGTTCGTGCCGCGCCGCGCTGGCGGCCGTCGGCCTCTTCGTTTTCGCGCTTCCCGCCTGCGCGGCGGAGGGCGACCTCCGCATTCCGCGCCGCAAGCCGCTCGCGGCGAACGTCGGCGTCGTGAGCGTCGGCCTCGACACGTACTGGAAGCAGTGCCCGGGGCTGCTGGAGGACATGCAGAAGAAGACGGGCGTCTTCGTCAAGCAGCTCGAGCGGCACCAGGTCACGGTGACGGACTTCGGGATGAGCGACAATCCGTTCGCGTCGAAGGCGAAGGTCGCGGCGATGAAGGCGGCCGACCTCGACCTGCTCTTCGTCGACATGGTGACGTACGCGACGAGCTCGACGTTCGCGCCGTTCGTGCGCGAGCTGAACGTGCCGGTCGTGCTCGTCGCGCTGCAGCCCGACTCGCGCCTCGACTACGAGCACGCCACGATCTACAAGCAGCTCTACAACGACGACCTCTGCGCCGTGCCCGAGTTCACCGGCGTCGCCGAGCGCTACGGGCGCCCGGTGGCGGACGTCGTGATCGGCCAGCTCGAGGGCGACGCGCGCGCGGCGGAGGAGATCCGCCAGTGGTGCGCCGTCGCGCACGTCCTGCACGACCTGCGCCGCGCGCGCATCGGCCTGATGGGCCACGTGCTGGAGGCGATGTACGACATGCAGGTCGACCCGACCGCCGTCGCGCGCACCTTCGGCTGCCATGTCGCCCTCTGCGAGCCGGACGAGATCCTGCCCTACTACCGCGAGCCGGACGCGGCGGCCGTCGCGGCGATGAAGACGCGCATCCTCTCGTTCTTCGAGACGCCCGATCCGGTGAGCGACCCGTGGACGGAGAAGCTGACGGAGAAGGACCTCGACGTCGCGGCGAAGGCGGCGTGCGCGCTGGAGAAGTTCATCGAGAAGCGCCAGCTCGACGGCTTCGCCTACTACTACGAGGGCGAGCCCGGCTCGCTGACGCGCGAGCTCGTCACGAACTTCATCGTCGGCAACTCGCTGCTGACGGCGGCGGGCTTCCCGATGTGCGGCGAGTTCGACCTCAAGAACTGCATCGCGATGATGATCTTCGACCGCCTCGACATCGGCGGCAGCTTCGCCGAGTTCCATCCGATCGACTTCGAGCGCGACACGGTGCTCGTCGGCCACGACGGGCCGCACCACCTCAACATCGCCCAGTCGAAGCCCGTGCTGCGCTCGCTCAAGAAGTACCACGGCAAGCCCGGCAAGGGCGCGGGCGTCGAGTTCAACATCAAGGAAGGCCCGATCACGATGATGTCGCTCGGCCTCAAGAAGGACGGCACGTTCAAGTTCGTCGTCGCGGAGGGCGAGTCGCTGAAGGGCCCGATCCCGCCGACCGGCAACACGAACACGCACGGCAAGTTCCTCCCGGACGTCCGCACGTTCCTGCGCAACTGGACGATGGCGGCGCCGACGCACCACTTCGCGCTCGGCGTCGGCCACCACGCGGCGGAGCTGAAGAAGCTCGGTCGCGCCCTCGGCATTGAGGTCGAGGTCGTCACGCCCTGACGCACGCGGAAAGAAGGAGAGGCGAATGATGAATGCCAAACAGACGCTTTTCGCGTGCGCGGCGCTGGCCGCGCTGTTCCTGCGGGCGGGCGCGGCGGAGAGCCCGCTCTGGGAGGCGTTCGCGCGTCCGTCGCAGGAGACGAAGCCCTGGACCTACTGGTTCTGGATCAACACGCTGACGGACCGCGAGACGATGCGCGAGGAGCTCGCCGACATGGCGAAGCTCGGCTTCGGCGGTTTGATGCTGACCGACTCGCTCGGCTACTGGGACGACGAAGACCACATCGTCAACCCGCCGGCGGAGATTGCGTGGGGCGGCGCGGAATGGACCGACCTCATCGCGTTCGGCGTCCGCGAGGCGGCGAAGAACGGACTGAAGTTCTCGCTCAACGTCGCGGCGTCCGGCGGCCATCTGCGCGGCAACGTCGACGCGGGCGCGGACAACCCGAAGTTCCTCATGTGCCGCAACTACCTGCCGGGAGACGCCTTCGAGGCGCCGGACATCCCGCACTACCGCGACGTCGCGGTCTTCGCCGTCCGCACGCGGGAGCCGGCGGCGCGGAGCGCCTGGCGCAACGCCGGCGACGGCTACTACTCGATGGCGGGGACGTCCGGCACGCGCGCGGACGGCGCGAAGGACCTCGTGGCGCGTCCGGCGCTGGAGGTGCGCGAGCTCACGTCGGCGGCCGCCGGCGCGGCGCTCGGCGAAGGCTGGACGATCGTGCGCTTCGGCGCGGGCACGCTGCGCGGACAGGAGAACGACATCGACGTGCTCGACCGCACGGCGGTGCGGCGCCATCTCGACCGCGTGGTCGCGCCGATCCTCGCGAAGGTGCCCGGGCTCGTCGGGCGCGACAAGACGTTTGTCAACCTCTACAACGTGAGCTGGGAGGGATCGATGCCGACGTGGAGCGCGACGTTCGAGAGCGACTTCGCGGCGGCCGAGGGCTTCGCGCTGCGTCCGTTCCTGCCGGCGCTCGCCGGGTTCGACTGCGCGGGGAAGGAGACGGCGGCGGTGATGAAGAGCTTCCGCCACGCGCGCGGCGTGATGATGAGCCGCCATCTCTACGGCGAGGTGCGCGCGTGGGCGCACGAGCGCGGCATGGGCGCGTTCTCCGAGTCGGGCGGCCCGTGGGTGCGCAAGCCGCAGACGTTCGGCGAGGCGGACCAGCTTTCGTTCCTCGCGGCGAACGACTTCCCGCAGGGCGAGTTCTGGCCGGCCGCCGGCAAGGGCTTCGCGGGCGGACGCGACGGACACGCGAACGCGAACGGGCGCTACATCGCGCGCGGCATCGCGTCCGCCGCGCACGTCTACGGGCGCCGCATCGCGTCCGCCGAGGCGTTCACGCACATGCACCGCCACTGGTCGGTCGACCCGGCGTTCCTCAAGCCCGTCGGCGACCAGGCGTTCGCGGACGGCATCAACCTGATGGTCTGGCACACCTACACGACGTCGCCGCGCCGCTTCGGCACGCCCGGCTTCGAGTATTTCGCCGGCTCGCACATCAACCGCAACGTGACATGGCACGACGACTTCGGAGCGATGGTGGCGTATCTCCACCGCTGCCAGGCGCTGCTCCAGCGCGGCGAGCCGGTCACGGACGTCGCGGCGCTCGCGGGCGATCGCGCCTATGTCGGCTGGGGGAACGCCCGCAACGGCCGCCTCCGCAACGTCGTCTCGGAGGAGATCGACGTGCGCGTGCCGAAAGGCTACGCCTGCGACCTCGTGAACGACGACGCGCTCGCGAAGAACCCGAAGCTGCTCGCGAGCTACGCGGTCGTCTACGACTGCCGCAGGCAGGAGAACCTCGGCAAGACGGTCCCCGTCGGCGACCTGAAGCCCGACGTCGAGACGGCGGGCGACTACACGTGGTGCCATCGGCGCGACGGCGGCGAGGACATCTACTTCGTCGTCGGCGAAGGCCCGGCGGAGCTGACGTTCCGCGCGGCGGCGCCGGCGGTCGAGGTCTGGAATCCCGTCACGGGCGGACGCGCGAAGGCCGACGCGACGCGGCTCGCCGACGGGCGGACGCGGGTGCGCCTCGACCTGCCGGTCGGCGGCAGCGCGTTCGTGATGTTCCTGAAGAAGGGCGGGGCGGGCGCCGCGCCGGCCGCGGCGGCGGCGACGCGCACGAAGGTCGCGGGGCCGTGGAACGTCTCGTTCGCGTATCGCCAGGGCGTCGCCGGCATCGCGTCCGAGCCGCCGAAGCCCGTCGTGATGGACGCGCTCGTCGAGTGGACGACGCGCGACGACCTGAAGCATTTCGCGGGCGAGGCGACGTATCGCGCGGCGTTCGACTGGAAGGGCGCGGCGGGGGCGGCGGCGAAGCTGTCGCTCGGCGAGGTGCCGTCCGGCCTCGCGCACGTCTGGCTGAACGGCGTCGACTGCGGCCCGGTCTGGTGCGCGCCGTGGACGGCCGACGTGTCGAAGGCGCTGCGCGCGGGGCGGAACGAGCTTGAGATCCGCTACGTGAACAACTGGTACAACCGGCTCGTCGGCGACTGCGCGCTGCCGGAGGCGGAGCGCGTGACGAAGAGCGTGCTGCGCTACTGGAACAAGCCGCGCGTCGGAAAGAGCGACTGGGCGATGCGCCCGACGATCTACTCCGGCTATTCGGCGTTCGACCCGCTTCAGCCGAGCGGCCTTCTCGGCCCGGTCGAGCTCGTCGTTTGCGCGGGGCGGTGAAATGATGTATACTTGTCGATGCATCGTGTAACGTGAAAGGATACAGATCATGCAGGTTTCGCGCAGAGCGTTTCTGGGGAGCGCGGCCGCCATGGCCCTTCTGCAGAACGGTTTCGCCGCGTCAAGCGGCGACATGAAGGTCTTCGCCCCCAACGGCGGCCAGGCCGCGGACTTCCTCATGTGTCGGCGGCTCTACCTCGACATCTGCGGGCGCATTCCCACGCCCGAGGAAGTGGAGGTGTACGTGGACTCGCGCGACGTGCACAAGCGCGAGAACCTCATCGACAAGCTGCTCGACTCCGACGACTACGCGGACTACTGGAGCATGCGCTATTGCGACGTGCTGCGCGTGAAGAGCGAGTTCCCGATCAACCTCTGGCCCAACGCCGTCTACGTGTACCACCACCGCATCCGCGACTCCATCCTGCGCGACGAGCCGTGGGACGACTTTACGCGGGCGATGCTCTTCGCGCGCGGCAGCAACTTCCGCGTGCCGGAGGTCAACTTCCTGCGCGCCACGGCGAACAAGACGCCGGAGGGCATTTCCGAGGCGGTGACCTCCGCGCTGCTGCTCGACCCCACGCCGAAGTACGCGCGCTACTTCTCGCGCGTCGCGTTCAAGTCCACGCGCGAGTGGAAGGAAGTGATCGTCTACCTCACGCCCGGCCCGGAGGACGCCACGCCGAATGCGTTCATGAAGGAGCTGGAGGGGCCGCTGGCGGAGAAGTTCTTCTCCACGCCCGTGCAGCGCGCGCACTGGTGGATCTACGGGTCGCTCGCCAAGGGCGGCGAGCTCGACCGCTGGGTGAGCGCGTTCCGCGCGGGCGGGTGGCGTCTCAAGCCGCTGCTGCGCTACGTGTTCAATCACGCCGACTACCGGCGCGGCCCCGGCAAGGGCGGCTTCCCCGCGCGCCGGCTCGACGCCGAGGTGCTCGACGACGCGATCTGCTCGCTCACGGGCGCCGTGCGCAGCTTCGGCTCCACCGCGCCGGAACCGTATTCGTTCCTGCCGCCCACGCGGAAGTCCATCCTCGTGGAGGACGGCTCGATCGCGAGCGCGTTCCTGATCCTCTTCGGCCGGCCCGCGCGCGACACGGGCCTGCTCACCGAACGCAACAACACGATCACCGCCAAGCAGCGGCTCTACCTCTACAACTCGAGCCGCATCTGGCGCAGCCTCGGCAACATGGTCTCGAAGCCCGAGTTCAAGGCGCTTTCGCACAAGGACAAGATCGTCGATCTCTACAAGCGCTTCCTTTCGCGTCCGCCCGTGAAGGACGAGCTGTTCCAGCTTGACCAGAAGAACAAGATCAACGCCCGCGACGTGGCGTGGTACATCATCAACTCCCGCGAATTCCTCTATCGGATCTAGCCATGAGCACGAACGACACCAAGAAGGGAACGACCTCGCGCAAGTTCGCGCGCAGCGTCATCGAGATCTGGCTGGGCGGCGGCCCGTGCCAGCTGGAGACGTTCGACCCCAAGCCGGACGCGCCGCACGACTACAACAACGGCCTCAAGACCGTGAAGACGAACACGGGCATCGAGCTGCACGAATGGATGCCCGAGCTCGCGAAGTGCGCCGACCTCTACTCGATCATCCGGTCGATGACGCATCCGTTCTTCGGCCACGAGACGGCGGCCTATCTCATGCAGACGGGGCGCAATCCCGGCGGCGGCGTGACGTTCCCCGCGCTGGGCGCGCTCATCTCCTCCTCGCGCATTCTTGACCGCGCGAAGAAGAACTCCGTGATGGCCGACCTGCGCTACGAGGGCGAGCTGCCGCCGTTCGTGATTCTCACCCAGGGCAAGGGCCGCTTCTCCGAAGTCGGCTTCCTCGGCGAGGCATACGCGCCGCTCGTCACGGGCGGCGCCGCGAGCGCGAAGCAGTTCGAGGTCGATGGCATCGTGCCGCCGGGCGGCATGTATCCGAGCGGGCTGCGCCCCGCGCAGCTCAAGGCCAAGATCCAGGAGCGCTTCGACCTCTGCGGCACGATCGACCGCCTGCCGCCGGACGACGCCTTCGAGGCCGCGGGCCTCGCCGCGCGCAACATCATTCTCGGCAAGGCCGCCTCCACGTTCGACCTTTCGCTCGAGAAGGACGCGGTGCGCAAGAGCTACGGCGTCAAGAAGGGCGGCGGCTACACCGAGATCGGCCAGCGGCTGCTCGCCGCGCGCCGTCTGGTGGAATACGGCGTGCCCTACGTGTCGATCAACCACGGCATGTGGGATTCGCACAAGCGCCACTTCGAGACGATGCGCCAGCCCACGCTCGAGCTCGACATGGCCATCGCCGGGCTGCTCAAGGACCTCAAGGCGCACGACCTGCTCGACTCGACCGTGGTGTGGGTGAGCGGCGAGTTCGGCCGCGTGCCGAAGGTCGACCGCCAGCCGCCGTGGAACGGCGGGCGCAACCATTTCCCGCGCTGCTTCTCCGCGCTCGTGGCGGGCGGCGGCTTCAAGGGCGGCTGCGTCGTCGGCAAGAGCGACGAGACGAGCGACAACGTGAAGGAACGCCCCGTCACGCCGCAGGACTTCCTCGGCTCCATCATGGAGCTCGCAGGCGTGGATCCGGACGACCGCCTGCCCAACCCCAAGTGGCTCAAGGAATACGGCCCCGTGATGAGCCCCGCCGTCAAGTCCCCCTGTGGCCGTCTGAAGGAGATCTATGTCTAAGCCCGCATCCCTCGTCGTTTCCGCTTTCGCCGCGCTTGCCGCCGCGACCGTCTTCGCCGTGCCGAAGCCGGGCTACTACCATCCCTCCAGCGTGCAGGTCGGCACGACGACGCGCGTGATCATGGGCGGCGACGCCGTGTGGGGCGTGCGCGGCGCCTGGGTCACGGGCGAAGGCGTGACGGTCAAGCGCATCGTGCCCGTGCCGGGGTTCCCGCGCTCGCCCGGCAAGACGGAACGCCCCTGGATGATCAAGTGGCTCTACGACCTCATCGAGAAGAAGCTGCCCGAGGGCAAGCGCCATCAGGAACTGCCGCCCGAGGCCACGATCGAGGAGACCGACTGGCAGGAGTGCACCTGGTGGTTCTACCTGGATGAACTCGACGACCTCGAATGGCAGATCGTCGCGCGCGACCACTACACGCCCGAACGCTACCCGCAGGACACGCCGGCGCTCAACCACCTGCTCATCCTCGACGTGGAGGTGGCGCCCGACGCGAAGCCGGGCCTGCGCGATCTCTTCCTCTACGACGGCAACAGCGCGAGCGCGCCGCATCCGTTCTACGTCACGAAGGAGCCCCACGTCGTGGAGCCGTTCTTCGTGATTCCGCCGCGCAACTCGCGCATCCCGCTGCCGCGCGTGCTGCATCTGCCGCCGGACATCCCGCCGCAGGCGCTGCCCGTGCATCTCGACGGCCAGATCTGGCCCGGCGAGACGGACTCCTACGTGCTGCGCCTCGAAGAAGGCCAGCAGATCGTGTGCTCCGTGCTGGGCCGCGAGCTCTATCCCTACCTCGGCGACGCCGTGCCGGGCTTCTTCAACCCCGTGCTGCGCCTCTACGACGCGCGCGGCAAGGAAGTGGCCTACGCGGACGACTTCTACTACCTGCCCGATCCCGTGCTGGCCTACAAGGTGCCCGAGAACGGCTTCTACGTGCTCAAGATCCACGACAACCTCTTCCGCGGCGGCCCGAACTTCGTCTACTCGATCTTCTGCCGCGACGTGAAGACGGACCGCCCCGTCTACACGCCGCGCGAGCGCGCCTTCGAGTGCTATCCGCAGCCGGCGTCGTTCGTGCCGCCGAAGCCCGCGCCCGGCCTCATCGTCCGCAAGGGCTCGATCGACATGCCCGGCCGCGTCGACCGCCACACGTTCACGATCAAGGAGCCCGGCACGTGGCACTTCGAACTCTATGCGCGCCGCGAGGGCTCGCCGATGGACGGCGTGCTGCAGCTCTACGGGCCCATGGGCGACCTGCCGCTCTCCGTGGCGCCGCAGCTCGCCACGTGGGACGACACGCCCGGCCGCCTCTACGTGGAGAAGAACGTGGGCGACGACGCCCTGCCGATCATCAAGAAGTTCATGCTCTACGAAGGCTGCATCCCGCAGGCCGAATGCGACCCCTCCGGCGTGTTCACCTTCAAGGAGCCCGGCACCTACTGCGTGACCGTGGCCGACCAGCCCGGCCTCGGCGGCGAACACTACGACTACACGCTCGTGATCTCGCCCGCAGAACCCTCCTTCGAGGTCTTCGCCCTCGAATCGACCGTGCTCGTGAGGGGCGGCCGCGGCAAGTTCAAGGCCTGCGTGCTGCGCAAGGACGGCTTCACGGGCGACATCAACTTCGACAGCACCGACGCCTACGAGGTCTCCGGCGGTTTCTCCGGCACGGATCTCGAGACGGAGGTCGACATCGAGTTCAAGGACACCTGGACGGGCGTGAAGCGCCTTGACCTCACCGCCTCCGGCGAGCTGCCCAACGGCAAGACGCTCACCGTGCGCGTGACGCCCACGGATCCCGCCGAACAGGCCTTCGCCTACTCGCACCTGCTGCCCGCGCGCGGCTTCTACTTCGGCGCGCCCGGAACGTCCATCCGCGAGCGCTTCGCCCATTCCGGCCCGTTCCTCACGAAGAAGACGGACGGCAAGGCGACGCCCGCCACCAAGCATTCCCGCGGCAAGGCATGCGTGAGCTGCCATGACAAGCAGGGTGCGAAGAAGCACAACAAGGGCAAGAGCTGCACCTCGTGCCACACGAACAAGGAGTAGCCGTGCCGACGCCCCGTGAACGTGGTTCCATTCTTCCGTTTCTGATCCTCGCGCTTGTCGTGGGCGCGGCGGCCTTCTTCGGCTGGCGCGAATACGACCGCCGCCAGAAGGCGCGGCTCGCGCGCCAGGCCGAGTACGAGCGTCTGCTCGCGGAACAGGAGGCGCGCGCCCGCGCCGAAGAGGCCGCGCGCGCCGCCGGCCGCACCAACGTGGTCGTGGCCGTCACGAACGCCGTGGCCGCCCCCAAGGCGGTCGTGAAGAAGACGGCGCTCGACATCTGGACGGAACGCGAGGCGACGCGCAAGACCGTGCTCGCCCAAGTGGCCGAGGCGCGCAAGAAGCCCGACGCGCGCCCGCTCAACGGCTTCGCCGGCATCCGCTTCGGCGAACCGCTGAAGGAGGACGAGGGCGCGGCCGTGCGCTGGGGCACGGTGCTCGACGAGGACGCGGGCGGCACCGTCGCCACGCGCGGCGCGGCGTTCGCCGTCTACGGACCCACGCTCAAGAAGCCGTTCATGTCGCTCGGATCGCGTCCGCTCGTGTGGGTCACGCCCCGGACGCACCGGCCCTACCGCATCGAGTTCGCCCGCGCGCTGCGCCACGACCTCAAGCCCGCCGCATCCGCGCCGGCCGCGGTTCTGCCGCAGGACGCGGAGACCACGAATCTGATCGCCTTCCTCTCGACGCGGTTCAAGGCGACGCCCTTCACCACGCGGGCGCCGGCGGCGGATGCGCCCGGATGCGAATACATGTTCCCGCTGGGCGCTTCCACGATCGTCGTGGCGGAGGCCGACGGTCGGCTCGTGTTCTCCGTGGAGCGCGAGGACGTCCGCGCGGAGGCGGTGAAGGAGGCCGAGGCGCTGCGCGCGGAGGAGAAGCCCGTGGCGGAGGCCGACGGCAAGGCGCTCGCCTCGAAGCGGTATCCGCATCGGCCCATCGACCGCGCGGCGTATCGGGGCGTGAAGTTCCAGGACGTCACGCCGCGCTCGTTCTGCGGCGTGGTGTTCGCGGCGCCGCCGCCGGAGGGCGTGGCCGTGGTGGTGCCGCAGAAGGGGCCGAAGGGCTTCTTCCTCGACTACGAATGGGCGAAGTGCGCGCCGTTCCGCGGCTTCTCGCGCGGCCGGGCCGACATCGACTCCAGGCGCGGCGGCGTCTACGCGCTCACGCTCTTCAGCGCGGGCGGCGAAGGCGGCCTCGACGACAGGGACTACTTCGACTCCGTGCGCGCCGCGCTCGCCGCCCACTTCAAGGTCGAACCCAAGGCCAAGCCCGCCGTCGCCCCCAATCTTCCCGCGCCGCTCGTCTACCTCGTGGGTGACCTGGAGATCACCTTCGCGCCCGATCCGCGCGGCGGCTTCACGCTACGCGCCGAGAACAAGGTGCTCGCCGACCTCGCCGCCAGGAAGTAAGACGGCCTCAGTCGTCATGCGGCGGGCGAGTTCGCGGGCGACGTCGGGCACGGCGGCGAGGAGGTCGCGCGTG
>CAVEDG010000037.1:0-10612 GCA_963614205.1 bacterium
AGAAGAAGTACGACCGCGACGGATCGGTGATCAGCCGGTGCAGATGCGCCGTCTTATCGACATAGATCTGTCCCTTCGCGCGAAGGGTCTCGAAGTCGTTCGTCTCTGTGGCAATGGGTCTCATGGCGAAAACAGTATACCACATTCCCGCCCGCCTGCGCCGAGAACGAACAAGAGGGCAGATTCGTGTCTTTACGGTGCGATGACGGCAACGCGCGTCGGCGACGCATGCCGGGCCGCGACCACGCCGTCGACCGACACGGTGAAGGACTTCGCGGCGCGGTTCCAGCGCACGGCGACGTCGTGTCCGCGCAGGCGCACGCGCTCGAGCACGAGATAGTCCCACGTGGCCGGGAAGAGCGGATCGACCGTGAAGCCCTTCGCCCCGTCCGGCTCCACGCCCACGAGCCCCGAGATCACGAGGTCGCAGAACGTCGAGTGGTTGTAGTCCTTGCCGCGTTCCTTCGGGAACTGCGCGCGCATGGCTGGCGTGTTGGCGATGATCGTGCGCGAAATCCAGTCCGGTTTGTCCGGGTTCAGATTCTCGTCGATCCACGGCTGCACTTCCCACGTGTCGTTTTCGATGGGGCGCGTCCGTTTCTGAGCGGCGGCGTACTGCCAAAGCAGGAAATGATACTGCCGCAGGCGCGCGGCGTCGCGCACGGCCGCTGGCTGCGCGTGCAGGTCGTTCGCGAGCGCGGTGAGCGCGATGGACGTGGCGAACGGCCACGATGGCCCGTTCCACTGGCACTCGTGCCCCGTATACGCGAGCGTGAAGCCCTTGGCGCGCCGCTCGGGGAACGTGAGCCCATAGCGCGCGGCGAAGCCCTGCGGATCCGACAGCTGCGCCCAGTCGGCCGTCTTGCCCGTGGGCAGGCCGAAGTACCACGGCGCGTAGCCGTGCAGCTCGCGCACACGCCCCTTCACGCCCTCGGCGGGCGCCGTCGTGAAGAAGCCGATTTCGTCGTTCCAGCAGTTCGCGAGCAGCGAGGCGAGATTGACCTGCGCCTTCCGCGTGAACTCGTCGGCGAGCGCCGTGCGCCCGGCCGCGCGCGCCACGGCCGCGATGGCCGTCGCCTCGCTCCACATCGCCGAGGCCAAGAGCGGCTTGTAGCCGCTGCCGCCCAGCGACATCTCCGTGCCCTCGTGGCCGTCGACCGAGACGAAGCCGCCCTTGCCGTCGCCGCCCATTGGCAGACGCGAGCGCACAAAGCCCTTCTCCCAGCGCCGGTAGTAGGCGACCGCCGCGTCCAGCAGCGAAGCGGGCAGCGCGTCGTCGCCCGACGTCGCGGCGATCTGCCGCGTGCCCGTGAACAGCCAGCTCGAATAGTCCCAGCGGTGCGTCGCCGTCGGGTTGGCGAGCCAGAACCGCGCCACGTCGGCCATGTAGCGCGGATCGCGCAGCCAGCGGCCTTCGCGGAAGTGGTGCCCCGCCGGACAGACGATCGTGTTGTCCACGCCCGACCAGGCGACCTTCGGCAGGAACTCCGTCACGCGCCAGCCGCCGTCGCCCGCGCCCCGGCGCAGATGCTTGCGGAAGGTCCACCAGCGGAAATAGTAGGTGCGCTCGATGTCCTTGTCGGGACACGCGAAGTACGGCACGTTGTCCTTCAGGAACGCCTCCGCCGCGGAATTGGGAATCGCGTTCGTGTAGACCTCGTCGTCCTTCGCGTTGAAGCGGCGCACATAGTCGGCGAGGCGCGCCGCCGCATCCGGTTCGCCCGCGGCTGGCGCCTCGAGGTCAAGCCCTTCGTGGACTGCGCAGCCCACGTATTCCGGGAAGCCGTTGCGCCCGTTGTACCAGAGCAGCCAGCGCTTGTGCGCCGCGTCGCGCACGACGGACGGCTTGTAGGTGGCGCTTGAATCCCACGTGCCGAGATCCGGCGCGACGATCGGATTGCCGTCGAGGCGGCGCCAGTTTGTCACGCCGTCGGGCGAGATCGCGCAGCCGATGCGCGCGGTGTCCACGTCGGAATAGCCGATGTAGAACATCGCGTAGCGGCCGTCCGGCAGCGGATGCACTTCGCAGGCGCCCACGCGGTCGCGATCCCAGGATTCCGCCGGCCCGTGGCCGAACATCGGATTGCCCGGCCACTTCGTCCAGGCGAGGCCGTCCTTCGACTCGGCGTAGCACAGCACGTTCGGCTCGTAGGTGTCGCCCGCGGCGTACCACATCCGCCACAGTCCGCGCGCCGCATCCCAGCGCACGTAGGGATTCATCGTCGACTTCTTCTCGTAGGCGTGTTCCGGCACAAGCACGGGCTCCTTCCGCACGCGCGCGAAATGGACGCCGTCCGTCGACGTGGCATAGCCGATCTTCGAGCCGCCGTTGGCCTGGCCCGTGTACCACATGTGCCACACGCCGTCCTTGAAAACGGTGCAGCTGCGATTGAGGTCGTCCTCCCAACCGCTGGCGGGATTCGCCGCGAGGCAGATCTCCGGCTCCTGCGTCCACGTCAGGGCGTCGCGGCTGCGCACGAGCGCGATCGCCTTCTTCGGCCGCCACGAGAAGTACATCGTGTAGGGCGCGGGGCCGTTCGTGATCACGTTGACGTCGAAGCACGTGCCCAGGCGCGGCCCGCCCAGCACGGGATTCGCCGCGCTCTTCACCCAGGCGTCTCCCGCCCAGACGGGCGCCAGCAGCGCCCCCATCGTCATCAGGGAAAACAGTGTCTTGTTCATCGTTGTGTCCTCACCATCTCGCTGGCTTGTGGAAACTACCGGTTGAAGCCATCGACGTAGACGATCATCCGAAGTATGTTCATGCGACTCCTCTGAGAAAGCAAGAGCCCATCCCGAAGGACTGGCTCGCGCCCATTCGACGAACCTAATAGGAGGTGTTTGATGTGCACAGTATACCATTTCAGACGTGCGTTCGTCAATGGGGCGGAGATCATTGCAATGGGTTGCTCAAGTTCGCCCGCGAACCTGAGCAACCCATTACGCGATGCGGGAAAATGTGCTATACTGTCGCATCATGAAAACGCGAAGCAGTCTGAAGTCAATCATCCTGAACATTCATGCCCGTGCTGGCCGCGCGGCTCTGATCGGCCTGTGCGCCGCGCTGGTCGCGCTGCAGGGCCTTGCCGACGCGCCGCGCATGTCGCTGCGCCTGCGCCTGCCGAACACGAAGACGCCCGGGCAGTGGCAGAAGACGAAGGCGGCGCTCGCGGCGCATCCGGGCTGCTGCGACGAAGTGTGGTTCTCCACGGGCATCGGTCTGCCGCCGCTGGAGGCGCACCGCGCGCACGTGGAGGTGCTGAAGGCGGCCGCCGCGGATCTGCGCGCGCTCGGCATCCGGCCCAGCCTGCAGTTCCAGGCCACGCTCGGCCATAGCGACGGCATCTCCGCGCTCGAGGACTGCTCGGCGAAGACCTGGGGAGGCTGGACGGGCTCGACGGGCGTGGAGGACAGGCTCTGCAGCTGCCCGCGCCAGCCCGCGTTCCTCGCCTACGTGCGCGAGATGGCGAAGATCTACGCCGCGTTCAAGCCCGGCAGCGTGTGGATCGACGACGACCTGCGCATCGGCAACCATGCGCCCGCCACGAACGGCTCGCGCCACGGCTGCTGGTGCGCCACGTGCCTCGCGGCGTTCAGTGCGCAGGAGGGCCGGACGTGGGACCGCGCGGCGCTCGCGGCGGCCGTTTCGAAGGATGCGGCGCTCGCGGCGCGCTGGAAGGCGTTCTCCGTCGAGGCGATCGCCGCCGTGGCGCGCGTGATCGCGGAGGAGTTCCATCGCCTCTCGCCCGAGACGACGATGGCGTTCCAGCACTGCTTTGACGACGAGTCCATCGACTCCGTGCGCGCGATCGCCACCACGCTGGCGCAGACGAGCGGTCGCCCCGTGGGACTGCGCCCCGGCGGCGGCTTCTACTACGACGTCAATCCGTGCGACCAGGTCGTGAAGAGCATATGCGCGGCGCAGTTCCGCGGGCGCGTGGCGGATTTGCCGAACGTGGGCGTCTGGTGCCCGGAAGTGGAGAGCTGCCCGCGCGCCTACGGCAGCCGCAGTGCGCAGAGCATCCTCGTGGAAAGCTTCATCGCGATGGCCTACGGCTTCAACTCCACGAGCCTGCTCGTCACGGACACGCGCACCGAGACCGAGGCGTTCGTGTCGGAGACGATCCTCAAGCCGCTCGAGGCGGCGCGGCCCGTGCTCGCGGGCTTCGCGCAGGCGAACGAGGGCGCCGTGCCCGCGGGCTTTACGGCAAAGGGCCTCTCGGCGGGGAAACTCTTCCGCTACGCGATTTCGGGCGTGCCCGTGCTGCCGGGCGTGGGACGCGACCTCGGTGCGCTCACGAAGGGCGATCTCGCGCTTGACGTGTGCGGCGTGGGCTCGAAGGATGTGCAGCAGGCGCGCGATGCGCTTGACGCGCGCGTAAAGGGTGCGCCCGCCACGCTCGAGTCGCCGTTCGTGGGGCTGATGGTGCCGCACGTCACGTCGGCGGGCGCGCTGCGCACGGTGGCATTGCTCAACACGCGCATCGACGCACAGGGACCGGTCACGCTGCGCCTGCGCGGCGTGCCGGCCAACGCGACGCTGACCTGGCGCGCCCTGCGCCGCGCGCCCCTTCCGCTCACAGCCACGCGCGCGGGCGACGTCGTGCGCGTGACGATTCCCGAAATCGGCGCCTGGAACGGCGGCTTCATCGACGTCGTCGCGAAGCCGTAGCGCCTGAACGGAACGTCTTCACGCGTGCGTCAGGCGCTGCGGCTACGGCAGTCGGCTTCGGCGTCGCGACCGACCTCCAGACGGACGCCGCAGCGTGGGATGGTCTGGATCATGAAGCCGTTGCCCCCCACCTTCTGGCGGAGCGTGTAGAGATGCTGTTCCAGCGTGTGCGAATTGGGCGGCGTCTCATGGCCCCAGAGCACGCGGACAAGGCTCTCGCGCGGCACAATCTGGCCGTTGAACAGATTCAGCAGCTGCAGCAGGTTGAACTCGCGCTGCGTGAGCGGCACGCGCGCGCCGTCGCGCCCGGTCAGGCAGAGGTCGAAGCCGTTGACGACGGCGCGCCCGATCCGGATGATCATCTGCGGCGGCTCGGTCTTCTGGAGCAGGCCGCCCAGGCGGCGGCGGCGCAGAAGGGTCTCCACGCGGGCGAGGAACTCGCGCGAGCCGAAGGGCTTGGCGAGATAGTCGTCGGCGCCGAGGCCGAGCCCGAACACCTTGTCCGTCTCGTCGCCCTTGGCGGAGAGGAAGAGGACGGGCGTGGCCAGATCGCGGGAACGGACCTCGCGGCAGACGTCGAAGCCATTCCGCACGGGCATCATGACGTCGAGGATGATCAGATCCGGGCGCAGATGCTCGTAGAGGTCGAGCGCCTGCTGCCCGTTCTCGGTGGCCTCGACGGAATGGAATTCGGACTCCAGCAGGGCGACAAGCGCCGTGCGCACGGCGGGTTCGTCTTCGGCGAGTAGGATCTTCGACATGGTTGTTCTCCTTGCGTGTTTGACGGGTCGCACCGACCTGGTTTGACCACGCAAAGATTAAACCATATTTTCACGAGGACATCTTGACGAAACCATGACACACAATGACGATTCTGACGCAATTCTGACGCCGGCGTCAGAATTCGCCACGCGCCATGTTCGCCGCATCCTTTCGACAGCCGGCCATGTCGATGAAACTGAACACCAGACGCGACGTGTAGGGCGCATCAGCGGAACACGATCCCAAACGGTTCAGCCGTACCCGTCACGCGAATGAAGATATCGCGGAAACCCAGCGGGGGCTCGCGGCCCGAATCGCTCTCCTTCATGCTCACGATGCGGACCTCAAGCCGCTTTCCCGCGGACAGCCCGATCTTGTCGGCAACGCAGAAAAGCGTCTGCACTGTGTTCGCCAGATTCGGCTGGGCATCCGTCACCGTGTACGATGTCGCATACGAGCCGAAGTCCGTCCAGGGCCCCACCTCTCCATCGGTCTCGACGGCCCGCCACTGGATGCGAAGCGACTTCTCCACCTTGTTCGTCGCACCGAGCTGGGCGAAAACGCCGGACACTTCAAGACGCCGCGCCGTCCCCGTTGCGATCTCGACGGCAAGGCGCATCTCGGCCTCCTGCACATCGCCGGCACGGCTCGGTGAGCGTGGTACAAGAACGGCCCAGGTCGAGCCCAAGACGTTCGTGCCGGCATAGATGCCACCGCTCGTGATCTTCTTCACGTTTTTAGACGTCAGAAGCGGAACGTCGTCGCCATCAAGCAGGAATGTGAACGGCGAAGAGGAAACGTCCAGTCCCTTGGTCCCGACAGGAAGCGTCGCCAGGTCAAACGTCATCTCCACCCGACCTCCGCGCAGTGTCGCAAAGCGGTCATGCCAGTCGCCAAGGTCGGCGTGGTCAATCTCAAACGGCGACGTCCACATGCTCGTGCGTCCGTCGGCGTCCTGTACGCACAGGGCCACGTAGCGCCGTGTCACGTTCTCTGCGCCACCTGTTTCCCTATCGTCTTCACCGCTTGCCGCATCCAGTACTATCAAATCATGCCATTCCTTTCGGCCCAGATCGATCTCTTCGACGGCGTTTGTCGTCACCGTAATGGGCACATAGTTTCGGACAAGGGAAATGTCCGACAACAGGATGCGGCCATCCTTCCGATTGGTTGGCGAGGACAGAACGAAAAGTTCCTTCCCCGTCAGCGCGACGTCGATTGGCATCGAGACTTCAGTGAACATATCGCCGATTGTCGCCGTCCCCGTCCAATTCGTCGTGATGGTCTCTTCGCCAATCGTCAACGCCATCGCGCAAAGGTCTGTCCCCACGGACTCCGTCAGGCGTCGTGCCGTGACAACCAGCGCAAGATTCGCCCCCGCTCTGCCAGGGTCTGTCCCCAATTCGGGAACGATGCCTGGACAGGCGGCCACTTCGCCCGCGCCATCTGATTTGCCCACGCGAATCGATCCCGCTTCCGTCGAAAGGTAGGTCGCCACGCAGTGCCCGACATCCCAGGCATTCGTGCCGAGATCGGAGTAGAGGTTCCACTTAGCCCCCGTATTCAGGCTAATGGTGCTGTTCGTGGCCGGTGCCGCAGAAAATGTCTCACGCCAGAGGAGGTCTGAGGCGGGCATCGCGGCAAGGCCACCGGATGTTGTCAGCGACCACACGCGCAATCGCGTGTTGGTTGCCTCCTCAGGCGCATTCCAACCCACACGGATCGTCTTCCCATCCGAAAGAAAGCCCGCGCGAATGCTGCATGGCGCTTCGAGTTCATCCGTCTCGTCGGAAGACGTTCCTCCACCACTTCCACCATCATCCCCCTCATCGCCCATGTCCGCTAGGGTTCCCTCTAGTGTGACGAGAAAGGGTTCCGTCCAGGCCGATTTCTCTTCTCCGTAGACGGATCGGACTTCAATCCACAATTTCTCGCCATCATTCTCATCGGGAACCGTCAACTCAAGACTCCCGCCCACAATCGCCTCCGCCTCGGAAACGTCATTCGTGACCACGTATTCAGGCACATAGGTTCCAGGCGCACAAATTGCGATGCCGGCAATGAGCGTAGTCTTGTTCTTTACGTTTTCAAGGGCACTTGAATGGAAAAGAAGTCGATCCGTAGCCGCCAATGCCGGCAGTTCAACCTCATAGTCAGCCACTGCAGACGTGATGGTAATGGCCGTGAGATCGTTTGTCCGATCACCCGAAACAATGGAGATGGGCAAGTTCCCTCCTGACTTCGTTTCGACCTTCTGCGCACGGACAACGAGGAGACAGCCGTCTGCGAGATTTGTTCCGATTTGCGGCGTGGTCAACGTGCCGGCGGCATTGTCCTCCCACCCCAGCAGCAGCGTACCCGCGACCTTTGTCTGACGTACATTGTCGAATGCCCAATCTCCCAGACCAAACGAAGTCATCTTCGCGGCATCCACGAGCGAATTCAGCTTTGCGGCGGGCACGCCCTCAAGCGGCGCGCGCCAAAGAGGCGAAGAGGCCTCCACGCCTCCGGCCGGCGTCGTCGTGAACGAACGCCATTCGGCATTCGTCACGCCCTCGGGCATGGACCAGGTCACGCGGGCATGGCGGTGCACGGCATCGAGCGTCTCGACCTTCAGATCCGTCGGCATTTCTGCGTGAATGGCATCATCCACAAGCGTCACTTTTGAGCGGATCCAGTTGCCGCTCCCTTTTGTGTAGGAAATCTGCACCTGGCGGCAGTCAAAGTTGTCGGGGATGTCGAAACGATCGTATTTCTCGTTTTCGGCGAGCGTGTTGGCGAGACCCGTGCGTGAGAAGAGATTCGTGTAGGGCCTTCCAGCCGCTGTTCGCCCTACGACGTCGACCCGCGACGTGTTTCCGGAATTGATACCGCTACCCCAGGCGGAAAGGGCGACGGAACGAATCCGGGCGGGATGAAGCGGACTCTCGATCGTGATGGCATCTCCCGTATTCTGAGGGTCAAACTTACGCCCACCGGGTTGCGTCGAAGACTTCACAATCCGCTCGGTCGTCTGCCCCAAAGCCCAGCCATTCGTATTGACGGGGTTGCCGGGATCGAATGACACGATCCATGTCGAAGCGTTCAGAGCCCCGCCCATCAAAAGGACAAGACACCCCACAACTGCATTTCGAATTTGCATGCGTCCAGTCTCCTTTACTTGCACTTTGACTTTAAGATCCTCGATAATCCCATTTCTCAATCTCACGCAATCCGCGCTTGATGGGCACAATTTACCATATCTCCGCGTCGTAGTCAAGAGTCTGCTACAAAAAAAGGTAATGGGTTACTCAAGTTCGCGGGCGAACTTGAGTAACCCTTTACGGTGGCGATTACCGAAGACACCACATCTCGTTTCCCCAATATGGTATACTACCTGATGTTGTTTTAGGTACATCGGTTTATTAGTCAATTACCAATTCAGGAGACGGGAAATGGCTCGTATCGTGATTTTCATGGCGCTTGGCGCGGGACTCTGCGGCTTCGTGCACGGCGGCGGCAGTCCCCTTGCCGCGATTCCGAACGGGGATTTCGAAGTGACCAAGGCCGAGGGTTCGGTTGTCGGCTGGACGGCGCCCGGGAAGGGCGCCTGGTCGGCGACAGAGGGTGTGGGCGGGAGCGGTGCGCTCGCGCTGACGGGTGGCGGAAACAAGAGCTGGAAGAGCGCGCCGGTGACGCTCGGGAGCGATCGGCGCTATGCGTTCATCTTCTCCGCAAAGGGGCCGGCGTCGGGTTCGCTGACCTCCGGGGCGGCATGCGCGAACGTGGATCTTGAGGCGCCTGGCGCGACGTGGCAGACGCACACGAACGTCTTCCGCGCGACGACGGGCGCAGGCGCGACGTATCCGGAGACCTTCCATCTTGGCGAATGGGAGATGAACGGTCGCGTGCTCTTCGACGCGGTGCGGCTCGTGCCGGTGACGCCGCGCTGGAAGACGCTTCCGGGCGGCGTCGAGCTGGGGGCCGGCGAGAGCCTCGACGGAAACCTCTATTCGTTCTGTTCGCAGTTCGGCGGCCCGGCGCGGAACGATGCGCGTCCGCTTGTCGTCAACCGCAGCGGCTTCAACTCCACGCGCTGGTGCCTGGGCGCGGGGAGCGAGGTCGTCTACCGCCATGCCGTCGCGGGGCGCCGGCTGCAGGAGGCGCGCCTCTCCGTGACCTGCGGGTACTACGCGGGAGGGGCCGCCGCGGTGGAGGTCTCGGCGAATGGCGTGGACTGGACGGCGCTCGCCACGATCACGAACACGCGCACGCTCGCCGTTTCCGCGCCGAAGGCGCTGTTCCCGGCGGAGGCGGTGTGGGTCCGCCTGCGCGGCGAGGCGAGGTGTGCGCTGCAGATCTACGGCTATTCGCTCGACGCGACGTTCGACGGGGAGCCTCTGGCGGCGCTCGGCGGAACCGACTACGTGGAGGAGGGGTCGGATCGCGTCGTGGCGTCCATTGCGCCCTCGGCGTTCTATGACGAAGGCTACGGCGCCTGTGTGCCGGGCAGTTCGGAGGCCGTGGCGCTGTGGACGGCTTCCAGCGGCTGGAAGATTCCCACGACGCGCGCCGCGCCGACGGCGCGCGCGGCGGGCGTGGAGCTGGCGACGGCCGCGAACGAGGCCGAGGCCGTGCAGTTCGTGGTGCGCCCGACGCGCGCCTGCGCCGACGTGCGCGTGGCCGCGACGACCTTGCGCGACTCGACGGGGCGCGCGCTTCCCGCGGCGGCGGTCGAGATTCTGCGCGTCGGGTACGTCCGCATCACGCAGCCGACGGATGCCGCGGGCTGCCGGGGACTCTGGCCGGACCCCCTGCCGCCGCAGGACGATGCGGCCTTTCCCGTCGCGGCCTGCGGGAACCAGCCGTTCTGGGTGCGCGTGAAGCCGCCAAAGGGCACGCCCGCCGGCCGCTACACGGGCGCGCTCGTCACGACGCTTCGGCTGGCGGACGGCGCGGAGCGGAAGCTCTCGACGCCATTTTCCGTCGAGGTCTTCGGCTTCGACCTGCCCGACACGATGACCGTGGAGACGGCGTTCGGCTTCAACGTCGACACCGTGGCGCGCTACCATGGGCTGAAGACCGCTGCGCAGCGGGCCCAGGTGAACGCGGCCTACCTGAAGGCGCTGGGCGACCACCACATCTCGCCCTACAATCCCGTGCCGGGCGTGAGATGGTCCGTGACGTGGACGAACGCGG
>CAVEDG010000038.1:0-8402 GCA_963614205.1 bacterium
ATCCGGGCGCGGGCGGCGAGAGCGGGCGGCAGCGCGGCGCGGGTGGGTTCGCCCATCACGTGGAGGCCCTTTCCGCGCAGACGCGCCGCGCCATGCTGCGCAAGGAAGACCTCGACGGCCGAGGCCGACGCGAAGAACACGTCGTCGAACGGCGGCAGCGGCTGCGCGTGCGCGACAGGTTCGTTGTCGTAGAGCACCACGTCGTCGACCTTCGCGCCCGCGCGGCGCAGGGCGCGCGCCACGGCGGGCCCCGCCTTCGCGCTGCGCAGCCGCAGCACGCGCTTCCCCGCGAGATCGTGCCGCGCAATCTCGGCGATGAGCCCCGCCGCCGAGAAGTCACGCGGCGGCACGAGGTCGCTTGCCACGCCGAAGCGCCGCAGCTCGCCGTCGGTGCCCGCGCCACACGTGTAGATGGCCGGCAGCTTCCGCCGGTCGCACCCCGCGTAGACCTCGAAGAAGAGGCGCACCGCCGAGGGCGAGGTGAGCACAAGGGCGTCGTAGGAGGACACAGGTGCGCAGGAGAGCCGCGGCACGAGGCGGATGAGCGGCCAGCGGATCGGGCGGCCGCCGCGGTCTTCGACAGCAAGGGCGGCCTTTTCCTGCAGCGCCTCCGAGCACGTCACAAGCACGCGCCGGCCGCCCAGCTCGCCGTCGCGCGGCCAGCGATGCGTCGCCGCCGGGCCCACGAGCAGCAGCCCCGGGCGCGTCTCGTCGCCCACGCCGCGCAGCGTGGCGAGCGTGGCGGTGCGCACCTCCTCGCCCGGACCGCCCGCGTCGAGCACGAGCGCGCACGGCGTCTCCGGCGCCCAGCCCGCCGCCATCAGCGTCCGCGCCTCCTCCTCGGCGACCTTCGCCGCCATGAAGATCACGAGCTGCCGCGGCGGCGTCCCCGTCGCCTGCGCACCGTCCGCCCGGCGCGGCGTGTACACCGAAAAGCCGGCCGATTCACCGCGGCGCGTGAGCAGCAGCCCCGTGCCCGTGGTCGCCGCCGTGAGCGCGCTCACGCCCGGCCGCACGAGAAACGGAATCTTCAGCGCGGCAAGCGCGTCCGTCTCCTCCGCGAGCCGTCCGAAGAGGCCCGCGTCGCCGCCCTTGAGGCGCACCACGCGCTTCCCCTTCCGCGCCTCGTCGCAGATGAGCCGCGTGATCTCCGGCTGGCGCATCGAGTGCGCGCCACAGCGCTTGCCCACGGGAATCCACGTGCCCGCGCCCGCGTGCGCGCCCTGCAGATCGTCGTAGAGCACCACGTCGGCCTGCGCGAGATCGCGCGCGCCGGCGACGGTGCACAGCCCCGCGTCGCCCACGCCGGCCGAGACGAAGCGCACGGCCTTCACGAAGCGCTGACGCAGCGTCATCAGCCGGGTGTCGCCCGCGCGGAACACAACGGCGAGGCGGCCCTGCGCCTCGGGCGGCGTGAGCGCGTCGAGCGCAATGGGGGTGATGCACGGCGCGTCGCCGGCGGACGAGCCGTCGAACCACTCGGGGTGCAGACGCTTCAGGCCCGCCATGGCCATGAGCACGGCGTCGAAGGCGCCCGCGCGCAGCTGCTCCAGGCGCGCGTCGATCGCGCCGCGGATGGGCAGCAGCTTTCCACGCGGAAAGCACGCGGCGGCATACGCGCGGCGGCGTTCGCTTGACACGCCGATGCGCGGCGCGGCCGAGCGGCGCGTGGGCAGCCCCGCCCGCGTGACCCAGCAGTCACGCGGGTCTTCGCCGCCCGGCAGCCAGAACCAGTCCAGATCCGGCGCGATCGTCTCGGGCAGATCCTTGGCGGAATGCACGGCGAAGTCGATGCGCCCCGCGCGCACGGCGTCGTCGAGGTCGCGCGTGAAGAAGTCGGGCGCGCTGCGCTCGATGGGCGTGGTCAGGTCGCGGTCGCCGGGCGTCTCCACGGCCACGAGGCGGTAACGCGTGCCCGGAAAGGCGCGCGCGAGCGCGTCGAGCGCGCCCTGCGTCTGCGCGCGCGAGAGGGCGCTGCCCCGCGCCCCGACCACGAACGTGCCGCGTCGCGCCATGCTACAACGCCCCGCAGGCGTCGTCGAAACGGTCGAGGAACGCATCGACGTCCTTCGCCGTGTGGGCGGCGGAGATGAAGTTGCATTCGAACTGCGACGGCGCGATGTAGATGCCGCGGTCGAGCAGCGCGTGGAAGATCTTCGCGTAGAGTTTCGTGGAGCACGCCTTCGCGTCCGCGAGATCCTGCACGGGCGTGTCGGTGCAGAACGGGGTGAAGACGCCGTTGAAGCTCTGGCACGTCACGGGCAGGCCATGCTCGGCGGCGATGGTGGAGACGCCCACCGCGAGCGCGCTGCCGAGCGCGGCCATGCGGTCATAGGGCGCTTCGCGCTCGAGCAGGTCAAGCGTCTTCAGCCCGGCGGCGACGGCCACGGGGTTGCCGCTCAGCGTGCCGGCCTGGTAGATCGGGCCCGTGGGCGCGAGCTGGCGCATCCACTTCGCCCGGCCGCCCACGGCCGCGAGCGGGAAGCCGCCGCCGATGACCTTGCCGAGCGTGATGAGGTCAGGCGTCACGCCGCCATAGAGCGCGGAATAGGAAGAGAAGCCGAAGCGGAAGCCGTCGATGACCTCGTCGCAGATGAGCAGCGCGCCATGCTTCTTCGTCACCGCGCGCAGACCCTTGAGGAAGCCCTCCGCCGGCGGCACGAGCCCCATGTTGCCCGCCACGGGCTCTACGATCACCGCGGCGATCCGGTCGCCCTGCGCGGCAAACGCGGCCTCCACGGCGGCGAGGTCGTTGTAGGGCGCCACGAGCGTATCCGCCACCGCGCCGGTCGGCACGCCCGCGGACGACGACGCGCCCATCGTGAGCACGCCCGAACCGCTCTTCACGAGCACGGCGTCGCCGTGGCCGTGGTAGCAGCCGTCGAACTTGAGGATCACGTTGCGCCCCGTCACGCCGCGCGCGAGGCGCAGCGCCGTCATCACGGCCTCGGTACCCGAGCTGACGGCGCGCACCATCTCCATTCCCGGCACGAGCGCGACGAGGCGCTCGGCGAAGTCGACCTCGCCCGGCGTCGCGATGCCAAACGTGCTGCCGCGCGCGGCGGCGTCCCGCGCGGCCGCCACGATCTCGCGCCGCGCGTGGCCAAGGATCATCGCGCCCCAGCTGCAGCAGTAGTCCGTGAGGTCGCGGCCGTCCGCCGTGTGGATCATCTGGCGCCGGCCGCCCGTCACGAAGAGGGGCGTGCCGCCCACGCCGTTGAACGCCCGCACGGGCGAGTTCACGCCGCCGGGAATGACCTTGCGCGCGCGCTTGAAGAGAACGTCGTGCTCCATGCCGCAGCCTCCGTCGGGACTACTTGTACTCGATCGTCACCTTGTCGCGCAGCTCGGCCACGAAGGCCTCGACGGCGCGGCCGCGCGCCTCGTGGCGCAGCAGGTCGCGCACCTGGTCGGCCACGTCCACGAGCGTCTGCGGGCCGCCGGCGCGTTCGTCGGTCTTGAGGATGATGTGATAGCCGAACTGCGTCTCGATCACGTCCGACACGTCGCCGCACTTCATCGCGAACGCGGCCTTGTCGAACTCGGCCACCATGGCGCCCGGGCCGAACCAGCCGAGCGAGCCGCCCTGCGCGCCGCTCGGGCAGTCCGAGTGCTCGCGCGCCTCCCGGCAGAAGGCCTGGCCGACTTCGCCGGGCTCGCCCGCGGCGACGATGCGCGCGCGGATGGCCTTGATCTTGTCGAGCGCCTCGGCCTTGTCCGCCGCGTCGAGGCCCTCGGTCTTCACGAGGATGTGCTGGGCGAGCACCTGCGGCGGCTGGATGAACTCGTTCTTGTGCGCCGTGTAGTAGGCCTCGATCTCCTGCTCGGTGGGCTCGGGCACGTTGGCGCACGCCTGCTGCACGAGCGCGTCCACGCGGCAGCCCTTCTCGACTTCGCGGCGCAGATCGGCCTCGGACATCTTCTGCTGCGCGAGCGCGCGCAGGAAGTTGTCGCGGCCGCCCACCTGCGCGACGATTTCGGCGATCTTCCGGTCGATGGCCGCCGCGTCCACCGCCTTGTCGAGCTGCATGGCGCGGGAGAGGAGGAGCTTGGCGCCGATGGCCTGCTCCTGCGCCTTCTCCACGAGCTTGGGCAAGTTCGCCTTGATCTCGTCCGGACGCATCCCGTGCGCCGTGTAGAACTTCACGAGGCGGTCGAGTTCGAACTGCACCGCTTCGTGCGAAATGGGTTCGCCATTGATGTAGGCCTGCTTCATCTGATCTCCAGTTGGTGTGAAAAAGGGAAAGTATACCACATCATCGCCCGTTCCGCCCCGCGCGGGCGAGGGATTCGTAGAGGGCGATCGTGGTGGCGCACATGCGGGCCACGGAAAAGTTGGCGCGCACGGAGGCGAGGGCGGCGGCGCGCACCTCGGCGCGGCGGGTCTCGGAGAGGTCGAGGATCTCGTCGAGCTTCGCGGCGAGCGCGTCGGCGTCGCCGGGCGGCACGAGCCAGCCCGTCTTGCCGTCCTCGATCGTCTCGCACGCGCCGCCGTGGGCGGTGGCGACCACGAGGCGGCCCATCGCCTGGGCCTCGGGGATCGTGCGCCCGAAGGCCTCGGGCTGGGCGGACGACGCATTCACCACGATGTCGCTCAGCGCGTAGACCTTCTGCATCTCGCGCGTGTGGTCGCGGAAGACCACGCGCGTCTCGTCGGGCAGGCGCGAGGCCATCTCGCGCAGGTGGTCGGAGTAGTCCACGCGGCCCTGGTCGGAGCCGATGATGAGAATGCCCAGGCGCTTGTGGCGCATGCGCGCGAGCGCGTCGAGGAACACGGTCTGCCCCTTCCAGAACGTGAGGCGGCCGGGCAGCGTGATCACGGGATCCTCGGCGCGGAAGTGGTAGTAGTCGCACTTCTTGGCGCGGGCCTCCTCGGGCGTGACGGCCTCGGGACGGAACGCCTCCACGTCCGCGCCGCGCGGGATGCACACGAGCCGCGCGGGATCGGGGTGGTAGGTTTCGAGCACGTGGCGGCGCACGTAGTCCGACACGCAGATCGTGCGCAGCCCCTTGAGCATGATGCGGTTGTAGGGGATCTTGAGGCAGGCGGGCTTCGTGCCGTAGACGCCGTGGAACGTGGAGATCCACGGCACGCCACAGGCCTGCGAGGCCCAGTGGGTCGACCACGCCGGCGCGCGCGAGCGCACGTGCAGGAGCGTGACGCCCTCGCGCCGGGCGAGGTCTGCGAGCGCGCGCGCGTTCCGCCAGATCACGAACGGGTTCTTCGACATGAGCGGCAGCGTGAAATGCGGAATCTCCAGCGCCTCCAGCTGCCTGACCAGCGCGCCGCCCTGCGAGGCGACCGCGTTCGCGATGCCCGCCTCCTTCAGCGCGCGCGCGATCTCGATCGTGCCGCGCTCCACGCCGCCCATCTGGAGGGACGGCAGAATCTGCAGAATCTTCATGTCCATGGCTTCCGAAAGTATACCACAATCTTCAGCGGCCCACGCTCCCCTCGCCGGAGGTCATGTTCTCGCCCACGAGGTCGGAGGAGGCGTCGCGGCTGCCGAAGTCCTGGATCCAGCCGTGCTCGAAGCCGAAGTCCGCCGCGGCCTCGGTGACGGTGGCGTATTCCTCCTCGGTGACCACGCGGTCGAACGGCGGCGTGTCGCGCGCCTCGAAGGCCGGCGCGTACTGGCTCATCACGGAGACGTGCACGCGCGGCGAGCACGCGGTCGCGAGCCAGGCGAGGTTCTCCACCGCCTCGTCCGCATGGCCCGGCAGCACGAGCACGCGCACGATCACGCCGCGCGTCGCGCCCGTCTCCGCGTCGAGGGGACCGAGCGTGTTCCAGAGGTAGTGGATCGCGGCGCGCGCGGCCGCCACGTAGCCGGGCGCGGCCGAGGCGCGGCGCGCCGTCTCGTCCGACGCATAGCGCAGGTCCACGAGCGCGATGTCGCAGAGGTCGCGGTAGGCGCTCAGCGTCTCCACGCGCTCGTAGCCGCTCGAGTTGTAGACGACCGGCAGACGCACGCCCTCGGCCCGCAGCGGCGCGAGCGCGGCGCGGATGGCGGGCAGATACGGCGTGGGCGACACGAGATTCCAGTTCGCGCAGCGATGGCGCACGGCGAGGTCGCGGAAGATCGCCGTGAGCTCGGGCAGCGCGAGGTCGCGTCCCTCCCCCTTCCAGCTCCACGGCGCGTTCTGGCAGTAGAGGCACTTCATCGTGCAGCGCGAGAAGAACACGGCGCCGGAGCCGGTCTCGCCGCAGAGCGGCGGCTCCTCGCCGAAGTGCGGCCCCCAGCGGAAGACGCGCGGCGCGGCGCCCGCGCGGCAGAAGCCCCGCTCGCCGCGCGCGCGGTCGACGCCGCAGCGATGCGGACACAGTTCGCAGGTCACGACGCCGCCGGCTGCGCCGCCGCCTCGCCGCCGTGCTCGCGCAGATACTTCGCCCGCACGCGCAGGAACACGAGCCCCACGAACGGCACGGTGAGGATGTAGAGCAGCCCCACCACGCCCAGCGTGAGCCAGAAGTGCGTGAAGAGAAACGCCACCAGCAGGATGAACGCCGCCGTCACGGGCAGCATGTAGGCGCGCGTGAGGTGCACGCTCTTGAGCGAGATCGTGGGCAGGCGCGAGGCCATCAGCGCGCCCACGAGGAAAAGCATGAACATCGCGAACGCGGGATGCTGCAGCACGGCCGCGAGGTGCAGAGCCTCCGGCATGGAGAGCGTGAGCAGCACGGGCGTGAGCACCATCCAGCAGCCGCCGGGCGCGGGCACGCCGAGGAAGAAGTGCTTCCAGTAGGGGATCGTGGGCTGTTCGAGCATCGTGTTGAAGCGCGCGAGACGGAAGGCGTCGCACAGCGCGTAGAAGAGCGCGAACGCGAGCAGCGCCTGCTTCATGGCGAGCGAGAGCGCGAGGTTGCCGCTCAGCACCCAGAAGTACATGAACATCGCGGGCGCCACGCCGAAGTTGACGAAGTCCGCGAGCGAATCAAGCTCCGCGCCGAGCTTCGAGCTGCACTTGAGCAGACGCGCCACGCGGCCGTCCATCGCGTCGCACAGGCACGCCACGAGCAGGGCCACGAGGCCAAGCAGCCAGTCGCGCACGGTCACGGGCTGGCGCGCGAGCGCCTTGGCGTAGTTCGTGGCGCAGATCGCGATCGCGGTGATGCCGCCGCACGCGGCCATCGAGGTGATGAGGTTCGGCACCATCGCGCGCAGCGGCACGCGGCCTTCGCGCGGTTCACGGTTCTTGCGGCGCCGGCCGCGCAGTCTGAATTTGCCCATGGTCTGTCGGAATCTTGAATCGAGTGGAAAAACGGAAGCGGAATCAGGCGAAGACGGTCTCGGCGGCGACCTTGCGCATGAGCGCGGCGCGGTCGGCGGCCAGGAAGTCGGGCGTGTAGGGACACGTCTTCACGTCCACGCCGAAGAGCGCGGCCGCCCACACGCAGCCCTGCAGGTATTCGCCGTTGCGGTTGAGATGCGAGCCGTCGACGCGAAGGCGGCGCGCGCCGCTTTCCTCGTCCACGCCCCAGGACGCCAGGCCGCACGCGTCGCCATAGAAGTCCGGCCGGGCCGGCTCCACGAGCGCGGCGAGCTCGGCCTTCGTGAAGACCTTCGCGTACGTGACGGGCAGCGCGCGGCGGTAGTTCTGCACGGCCGTGCCCGTGGGTATGACCTTCAGCTTCGCGTGCGCCGCGAGCTCCGCGTAGGCCGCGTGCACGCGCTCGTACATCTTCTCCGGCGTAAACTTCCACACGCCGAGGCGGCCGTCGTACGGCGAATAGCTCCACGTCTCCTGGATGCGGATCTCCGCCTGCGGCGCGCGTTCGCGAATGAACGCAATGAGCTTGTCGGCATACGGCTGGTAGGTCTTGTAGAACGCGCTCTGGCCGCTGGCCTGCTGAATCGTCACGACGTCCCACGGTTCGGCGGCGAGCGCCTGCGGGATGTTGCCGCGCCCCTTCGGCGTGACCTTGCGCAGCGCGGAATCCTTCTTGTCGCACGACGTCCACGCCATCGACACGGCGTAGGGCGCGAAGGCCGCGTCGCCCCCCTTCTCCACGTTCTGCCAGTGGCGCGAGAGCGGGCAGCCGCCGATCATGAGGTTCGCGAGGTCGAGCGGCCGGCCCATCGCCTGCGCGATCGCCGGCAGCTGCTTCAGCACGCTCTGCGAAAACGAGTTGCCGATCATGAGCACCTTGAGCGGCTTGGCCGGCGTGGACGCCGCGCCTGTCGCCCCCAGGGCCGCGCACGCGCCCAGCCCCGCGAGAAAGTTCCGTCGAGTCATCGTCGTCGTCGTCATGTCATGCGTCTCCGTGTTGATACGTGAAAGAAAATCGCTAGATCCGCGCCGCCGAGAGGATCCAGTGCGGCATGGGCGGCGGCACGGCGTGCGCCTCGCCGGGGTCGAAGCCCGTCTCCACGAGCCAGCGCTTGAGGTCGTCCTCGGAG
>CAVEDG010000038.1:8412-10481 GCA_963614205.1 bacterium
GTCGTCGTCCGAGAACACCCAGCCGTTCGCGGTGGTGAGCGCCATGTTCACGGCGAAGAGCGCGCTGAACGCGGGCGCCGTGCGCGTGCGATCCGTCATGAGGTCGAGGATGAAGATGCGGCCGCCGGGCTTGAGCGCCCGATGCGCGCGCGCAAGGATGTCGCAGATCTGCTCGGGCGACTCCTGGTGCAGCGCGCCAAAGATCGTCACGGCGTCGTAGGCCTCGGGCTCGTATTCGTCCGTATGGTAGTCGCCCGCACGGCACTCGATGCGGTCGGCGAGACCGGCCTCGGCCACGCAGTCGCGCGCCACGGCGCTGACGGCCGGCACGTCCACGGTCACGCACGTGAGCCCGGGATTCGCCTTCACGATCATCTCGGCGAAGGCGCCGGGGCCGCCCGCGAGGTCGAGCAGGCGCGTGCACCCTTCCAGGTCGAGCATCGGCACCACGCCGCGGCCGATCGCCTGCGCGCGGCCGCGCATCGCGAGCGCGAAGCGGCGCGTGCGCTCGGGGTCGTCGCCGAGATGCAGCTGCGGCGGCTCCACGGGTTCGCCCGTGCGCACGAGCTGCGCGAGACGGCCCCAGGCGGGGTAGACGTCCTGGTTGTAGCGCACGGCCTTCGAGAGGTCGGCCGGGCCGCCCGGCACGAGCGCGAGGCGCCCCGCCTCCGTGTTGAAGTAGGTTTCCTCCTGCTTGCCGAGCAGGCCCTCGGCCACGCAGGCGTCGAGCAGCAGGCGCAGCCCGCGCGGCGGCACGTTCAGCTCGTTCGCGAGCCCCATGAGGTCGATGGCGCCGCCCAGCTCGGCGATCGCCCCGAACACCCCGATCTCCAGCGCCGCGAACAGCACGGCGCTGCCATAGAACGCGCTCGCGAGCGCGACGATCTCGGAGACCGACTTCTCCGGCGCAGCGGTCGTTTCCATGCGCCGTCTCCTAGATCTTGCGAGGACCGCCGCGCAGCGCGTCGACCTCGATTTCGAACAGCCACTCGTCGCGGCACACGTCGCACACCGTCTCCGCCGCAAAGGTCGGCGCAAGCCGGTTCGCCGCCAGCCACGCCTGCCACGCCGCGCGGAACTCGGGCTTCTTCAGGTAGACGATCGCGCGCGTCGCGTCCGCCCAGCCATAGCCGCGGCTTTCGAGAATCGCGCGCACCGCGCCCATCGTGCAGGCGACCTGCTTCTCGATGTCGCCCACGTAGGCGACGTCGTGCGAGTTGGGCTTGATGGACGCCGTGCCGCTGATGAACAGCTGGCGCATCTCGGGCGTGACGATCTCCGCCGCCCGGCTGAAGCTCGACTTGTACGCCATCGCCGGCGCCTGCAGCGGAGACTCCACGATCTCCGCGCGCACGCCCGCGCGCTTCGGCTTCATCGCGATCGCGCCGAGCGTCAGCGCCGCGCCGTCCACGTTGCCGCAGCCGATGCCCGTGGAGGCCGGCAGGAACGTCTCGAACACGCGGCGCGACGTGAAGAACGCCGACCGCGCCGCGTTGAACTCGCCGTACCAGTCGCACACCTGGTCGATGTAGAGCCACGTGCGCACCACGTGCGCGTACGTCATGCCCTCCTCGGCCAGCAGGCGCTCGAGCTCCTCGAAGACGGACGTGGCCTGCGCGCCGCGCGGCGCCGCGAGATCCGCCGGCAGCACGCCCGCCGCCATCAGGTAGGTGGCGTCGTCGTCCTCGAACACGTTCGCGACCACGCGCCCGCCGCGCGCGATCTGCCGCAGCAACCGCCCCTGCGGCGCACAGAACGGCAGCGCCACCGGAGGCAGCGCGCCTTCGGGACGGTACAGGCGAAACGACGGCTGCGACGTCTCGGCGCGCGCGCGCACCTCGTCGGCCGTTCCCCAGAAGAACTTGGCAATGTCAGAAGTCATGCCACAAGTATACCAAAACTTTCGCCGCGTGATAAGCCCATGAGCAAGAGGTACGATTTTACAAAAAGTTTTCTCCCCCCCCTTGCACACCGCCTCAGAATGTAGTATACTATTTGGCGTTTTCAACACCAAGCCAGGTTAGCACAGCTGGTAGTGCGGCTCATTCGTAATGAGCAGGTCGGCGGTT
>CAVEDG010000039.1:0-10454 GCA_963614205.1 bacterium
AGGCGGAGCTGGGCGACGCCACCACGGTCGTGATGAAGAACGGCGGCGGCGTGGCGTTCACCTTGGCGGCCGCCACCAATCTCCTGACGCTCGCGAAGACCTACACGATCGTCGGCGACGGCCTTGCGGCCACGGGCGTGATCTCCGTGGCGGAGGGTCTGCAGGTGACGTGCGCCACGAAGGCCACGCTTGCCGCGGGCACGCTCGGCCACGTGCTCGTGAAGCGTGGCGCGGGCGCGCTGGAGTTCGCGACCGGGGCCGGGCCGAACGCGGTGAGCGCCGCCACGCGCTGGATCGTGGAGGAAGGCGCGCTGCGCCAGGGCGGCGGCGACTTCTTCGGCAACCACAGCTCGACGACCACGAATCTCACGGTCGACGTGCGCGAAGGCGCCACCTACGCCGCCTTCTCGGGCCACCACTGCCCGATGGGTCCGCTCGAGCTCACGGGCGGCACGATGACGGTGTGGTCCGGCGTGGACACCACCTGGGCCGGCACGGCGCTGCGCGGCGGCGTGGTCGCCCACGCGAGCGCGCGCGAATCGTTCATCCGCGCCAATGGCGACATTCATCTCAATCACGTGTACGAAGACGTGTCGTTCGTGGTGGAGCGCGGCGCCGTGCTCACCGTGGAGGCGCTGCTTGTAAACGGCTTCAACCAGGCCGCCACGGCGCGCGTCGACAACCGGCTGCTCGTCTCGGGCGGCGGCACGCTGCGCCTGCTGAGCCGGAACGGCTTCTCGGGCGGCGTGAAGGTCTCGGACGGCACCACGCTCGTGCTCGGCAACGCCTTCGCGCTCGGCGAGGCGCAGACGCTTGAGCTCGACGGCGACGCGACGGTCGAGGTGCTCGCGGGCGTGACGATCCCCAATCTCGCGGTCACGGGCAACGGCACGCTCACGAAGACGGGCGCGGGCGCGCTCACGGTCGCCTCGCAGGCGGAGGGCGTCACCCTCGTACGCGCGGAGGGCGAAGGCACGGCGGGCTCGTGCCTGGTGGACGGCGCGCTCGTGCTGGACGACGAAGACGGCCTCTACACCTCCACGCGCGACTACGCGATCGACGTGCCGACCGGCTCCACGCTCGAGCTCACGGAGATCCGGCGCGCATCGGGCACCCTCAGGTCGAACATCACGAAGACGGGCGGTGGCACGCTCGTCGTCGCGGCGACGAACATGCCGTCGACGATCACCCACCTCGTCGTGCGGGAAGGCGCCGTGCAGGCCGGCAACGCCGACAAACTCAACAGCGGAATGATCACGCTCATGAACGGCAGTGCGCTCGTGGTCACGAACTCGGCCGAACGCTGGGGCACGATCACGGTCAAGGGCGAAGGCGTGTTCGACGTCGCCGAGGGGGCCACGTTCACCGTTCGTTCGAACTCCTTCAACGTGGCGGGCACGACGCTGCGCAAGCGCGGTGCGGGCACGCTCTACCTCGGTCCGGACGTTCGGTTCTTCGCGCAGTCCACGACGAAGAACGTCCGTCTCATTGCCGAGGAGGGCACGCTGAAACTGGGGCAGGATCCCTTCGGCGGACACTCCACGGCGCCGGGCTCGGTCGTCGAAGTCGAGAGCGGCGCCACGCTGACCGCCGCGCGCCATGTGCCGCTGGGGCACGTGATCCTGCGCGGCGGCACGATCAGGCACCTGGGCTATCCGCCCTACCAGGAGACGGACTACGCGGCGATGGAGGATCCCTACCAGGGGATGTTGGCATCCGACCCGTGGATGGGCTTCACGTTCAATGGCACGATCGAGGCGCAGCCGTCGCCGGATGGTCGGGCCTCCGTGATTCGCGGGTCGCGCTTCTACGCGGCGCACGCGGCGAACGAGACCGTGTTCGACGTGGCCGAGGGCGCGACGCTGCGCCTGGAGGGCGGCCGCTTCGACAATGGCGTGGGCGCGGTGGTCACGCAGACGAAGGCTTCGGGCTTCACGAAGCGGGGCGCGGGCGAGTTCGTGCTCGACCTCGACGCGGGGCTGCTGGGTACCGTGCGCCTGGAGGAGGGCACGCTCACGCTCGGCGCGAACGGTCGCCTGCCGGACGCGGCGCGCGTGAGCGCCGACCCCGATACGACGTTGCGCCTGGAAGACGGTGCCACGCTCGGCGCCGGACTTGAGACGGACGATGCCTTCCTCTTCACGGCCGACGTGTGGCTCGACGCCTCGCGCCTCCTGGCGACGCCGGGCGCGCGCGTGACGACCGTGCCGAACCGCGGCACGGCCGGCGGCACGTTCCGGAAGTTCACCGTATCGACGAGGAACGGCTACCAGATTCCCACGGCGCCCGTCTACTCGAACGCCGTGATCAACGGCAAGGGCGCGCTCTTCTTCGACGGTGGCTCCGCGCTCGTGCTCGACGCCTACACGAACAGGACGGCCACGATGACCGTGTTCATGGTCGCAGAGTGGACGACCTGGGAGAAGAAGGAGGGGCTGGGCAAGTGGGGCGGCGAGCTCTCGATGTGCACGGCGACCGCCGTGAACGACGACAACAACACGGTCGGCTCGTTCCATTTCGAGACCGCGAACGGAATTGCCGACACCTATGTGCGGGCGCACAGCCTGGACAACGGAAATCTGCATGCCGACAACGCGAACCGCGCCGTCGGCACGCCGTATCTCAACGAGCTCGCGCTCACGGGCGAGAAGCTGTTTTTCCGCCAGTACGTGGGCGCGGCGGTCGAGGACGCGACGCTGCAGGCGGGGCAGGTTGCGGGCAAGACCTTCGCGATCGACCTCGTCGCCGTGGGCGGCCGCCTGGCGCCGGGCGGCATGTGCCAGTATTTCGGCGACCGGACGAGCGGCGGCAACCGCATGTTCATCGGCCACGTGGGCGAGCTGCTCGTCTTCACGCGCGCGCTGACGGACGACGAGAAGCTGCACGTGCGCGCCTACCTGAAGAAGAAGTGGTTCGCGGACGAGACGGCGGCTCTGTCGGAGACGGTGGCCACGAATATGGCCCAGGTGATCACGGTGGACGTGCCGTCCGGCACGGCGGGCCTCGCGGGCACGTGGGGGATGGAGGAGGCGTCCGCGCGCACGGGGCGGCTTCAGCTGCGCAAGACGGGCGCGGGCGCGCTCGCCCTGCGCGCGAGGGTGGCAAACGCGGCCGATGTGGACGTTCAGGCCGGCACGCTTGAGCTCTCCGGGAAGATGATTCCGCCGCGCGCAGACGTGTGGTTCGACGCGACCGACGCCGCCACCGTGACGACGAACGCGGAAGGCCGCGTCGCGGCCGTGGCGAACAAGGGCCGCGCGGGCGGCGCGTTCGGCGCGGCGCCGGGGCGGTACGGCACGACCGTGCCGCTGCCGATCTACGAGGCGGATGGGCTTGCGGGCAAGGGCGCGGTGGCCTTCGACTGGAACGCCGGCCTGTCGCTCAGTACGTACACGAACGTGGGCGAGCGCGCGATTTCCGTCTACCTTGTGGCGCAGCGCACGGCCTATGAGGATAACGCCGGCAAGGGCAAATGGGGCGGTCCGTTCTCCTTCATCGGCACCGCCGCGACGGCCGACGACCAGATGGTGAACGGGACGCTGCACGTGGAGGACACGCAGGCAGACGGCGAGACCAAGGTGAGTGTCTTCGCGGGACAGAGCTACGGCGCCCGCGTTCTCGCGAGCGGTGCGCTGGAAGATCCCTATCTCATGATCGTGCACCAGCAGGCGGTGAACGGAGCGGTGGCGGCCTTCGAATGGGCGAACACGGCGACGAACGCGCTGGAGACGTTCAAGCACTCGACCAGTTCGACGCTCGACGTGAACCGCGTGCTGCTGGGCGGGCGCGGCACGACGGGCGGCGTGATGCAGTGGGAGCGCACGAACGCCAGCAACAACCGCACGTGGTCCGGGCGCATCGGCGAGATGCTCGTCTTCACGAAGCCGCTCAGCGTGGCGGAGCAGACGGCGCTGCTCGCGTATCTGCGCGCGAAGTGGTTCGCGAAGGGCGATGGCGCCACCGCGGCGCCGGCGTTCGTGGGCGGCGCGTACGGGCAGCCGGATCTCGGCCCGGCGGCGACGCTGCGCGTGGCGGCGGGCGCGACGGTCGAGCAGGGCGGACCCACGCTCGCGCTCGCGGCGCTCGAGGCGGAGGATGGCGCGGCGTGGCGGCGCGTGGGCGCGTTCGCCGATCCGCTCGCGTACACGCTCTTCGACGTGGCGGGAGATCTGACGTTCGGCGCGCACCAGGCGTTGTTCGCGGAGGCCCTTCCCGCCGCGACGGTGCGCCTCTTCGGCGGCACGGCGGCGACTGCGGCGGACTGGACGGTGACGGGCGACGTCACGGCGGGCAGCCGCGTGGTGCGCCGCGCCGATGGCCTCTACCTCCTCCGCGATGGCGGGACTGTCATTTTCATGCGGTAGTTGGTATACTATTCTCCATGCACATTGCAGTACTTGGAGATGGCGGTTGGGGCACGGCGAACGCGCTCCTTCTCGCGGGTTATGGCCATGACGTCACGCTCTGGGGCGCGTTCCCGGACTACGTCGAGCAGATGAAGCGCACGCGGCGCAACGACACGTTCCTCAAGGGCGTGCCGCTGCCCGACGCCCTGCGCCTCACGGCCGACCGCGCCGAGGCCGTGGCGGGGGCGGACGTGGTCGTGCTCGCCTCGCCCTCGAAGTACTTCACCTCCGTGGTCGGCTCGTTCAAGGGTCTGATCACGCCGGACCAGCTGGTGGTCTCGATCACGAAGGGTCTGTGCGAGAAGACGAATCGCCGCATGACCGACCTGGGCGAGGAGATTCTCGGCACGGGGCCGATCGTGGCGCTCGCCGGACCCACGCACGCCGAGGAAGTCGCGCGCGGCATCCCCACGGCCATCGTGGCCGCGTGCACCGACCCGGCGCGCGCGCGCCGCGTGCAGGAGATCTGGTCGGGCCCGCGCTTCCGCGTCTACACCTCGGCCGACCCCGTGGGCGTGGAGATCGGCGGCGCCGTGAAGAACGTGCTCGCGATCGCCGTGGGCTGTTCGGACGGCATGGGCTACGGCGACAACACGCGCGCGGCCCTGATCACGCGCGGGCTCGTGGAGATGAAGCGCTTCGTGCTCGCCTACGGCGGCCAACCGGAAACGCTTTCCGGGCTCGCCGGCATCGGCGACCTCATCGTGACGTGCACGTCCGTGCACTCGCGCAACCACGCCGTTGGCGAGCGTCTGGGCCGCGGCGAGAAAATCGCCGACATTCTCGGCTCGATGAAGATGGTGGCGGAAGGCGTGTGGAACTCGAAGGTCGTGCACGAGATCGCGCAGCGTCTTCATGTGGAAATGCCGATCTGCGAGCTCGTCTACGCGCTCTGCCACGACGGCTTCGACGCGCGCCAGGCCTGCGACGCCATGATGTCCCGCGCCCTCAAGGCCGAGTGAGCGGAGAAGACGGCAGCATGGTCCCGGCATGACGGCACTCGCTCTCTCCGCCTCGCTAGGCGAAGAACGAGGCTTTGGCCATGTTGGGCGTCAGCAGCACGCGGTCGCCGGGGCGCACGGCGAAGCTGCCCGCCACGCGCGCGATCACCGGCACATTGCGTTGTTCGAGCACGGTGTGCACGAGCGTTTCCGCGCCGAGCGGCTCCACGAGCTCCACCGTCGCCGGCAGCGCACCGGGCGCGGTCGGCGCGGCGGTCTCGGCCCGCGCGACCTGCACGTCCTCCGGACGCACGCCCACGGTGCGCCCGAGGTCGAGGATGCCGGGCGGCAGCAGGTTCATCGGCGGCGTGCCGATGAACGACGCCACGAAGCGGTTCGCGGGGTGGTTGTAGACCTCCAGCGGCGCGGCGGCCTGCTGGATGCGCCCGCCGCTCATCACCACGATGCGCTCGCCCATGGTCATTGCCTCCACCTGGTCGTGCGTGACGTAGATCATCGTGGCGCCGAGGCGCCGGTGCAGGCGCACGATCTCGGTGCGCATGTCCACGCGCATCTTCGCGTCGAGGTTCGAGAGCGGTTCGTCGAAGAGGAACACCGCGGGTTCGCGCACGAGCGCGCGCCCGAGCGCCACGCGCTGGCGCTGGCCGCCGGAGAGCGCCTTGGGCAGGCGGTCGAGATACGGCACGAGCCCCAGCGTCTCGGCGGCGGCGGCCACGCGCCGCGCGATCTCCTCTTTCGGCGCATGGCGCAGGCGCAGCGCGAAGCCCATGTTCTCGCGCACGGTCATGTGCGGGTAGAGCGCGTAGTTCTGGAAGACCATCGCGATGTCGCGCTCCTTCGGCGGCAGATGCGTGACGTCGCGTTCGCCGATGGCGATCGTGCCGCCCGTGGGCAGCTCGAGCCCCGCCACCATGCGCAGCGTGGTGGATTTCCCGCAGCCCGAGGGCCCCACGAGCACGAGGAATTCGCCGGGCGTCACGTCCAGCGTGAAATCCTCCACCGCGGGGGGCTGTCCCGCGGCGTACGTCTTCTCCACGTGGCGGAAGGTGACGCCCGCCGGCTCATGCCGCGCGCTCATGCGCCGGCCTCCTCCACGAGCGCCACGCAGTGCACGGCGATGCCCACGCCCGCGCCCACGTCGTCCATGCGCTCGTTCGTCTTGCCCTTGACCGACACGCGCGCGACGTCCACGCCGAGCAGCGCGGCGAGGCGCGCGCGGATGGGCTCCACGTAGGGGCGCAGGCGCGGCGTCTCGCAGATCACGGTGGCGTCCACGTTGCCCACGCGGACGCCCGCCTCGGCGAGCTCGGCCACCACGCGCGCGAGCAGCGCCGCCGAGTCGGCGTCCTTCCACGCGGGATCCGTGTCGGGGAAGTGCGAGCCGATGTCGCCGCGCGCGGCCGCGCCCAGCAGCGCGTCGATCAGCGCGTGGATGAGCACGTCCGCATCGGAGTGCCCCGCGAGGCCCTGCGCGCCCGCGATCTCCACGCCGCCCAGCACGAGGCGGCGGCCCGGTGCGAACCGGTGGGAATCATAGCCCAGGCCCACGCGAAGCGCGCAGCGCCGTCCACAAGAATCTTGTCCGTCCTTCATTGTCCTGCCTTCCGTTCGAATCCGCGCCCGACAGTCCCGCAGCGCGACGGAAAGGCAGTTTACACCATCTCCCCCCGCGTGGTCAAGTTCACGGCCGCAGGGTGCGTTGCGAAAATCCGTGAAATTCGGTATACTTGCACCTGACATTTTTCCACACAAGGAGCAGACGATGAAAAAACTGATGATCATGGCGGCGGCAGCCGGTCTCGCCGCACCTCTTTTCGCGGGGCTCTACGGCGACACGCCGGACGCCAGGCACGCCTGGGGCGTGCACGACATGAACCGCCCGAATCCCGTCAAGGTCGAGCCGGGCCGTCAGCTCGGCCAGCCGCCGAGCGACGCGGTCGTGCTCTTCGACGGCACGGCGGAGTCCTTCGCGCGCAACTGGTGCGACGACAAGGGCAAGCCTTCGCAGTGGAAGCTCGGCACGGAAGGCGACTTCTACTGCGCGCCGGGCTGGAAGAACGGCGGCGCGATCTTCACGCGCGGCACGTACGGCGACTGCCAGCTGCACATCGAGTACCGCCACGACGCCGAGCTTGGCCTCGTGCCGAAGCAGGGCGCGCAGATGCACGGCAACTCGGGCGTGTTCATCATGAACAACTACGAGATCCAGGTGCTCGAATCCTACGGCACGAATCCCGCGGACATGAAGAACCCGAACTACGCCGACGGCCAGGCCGGCGCCGTGTACGCCGAGAATCCGCCGCAGGTCAACCCGGCGCGCAAGCCCGGCGAGTGGCAGGTCTACGACATCGTGTTCCACCAGCCGAAGTGGGACGGCAAGGCGCTCGTGGAGCCCGGCAGCGTGACCGTGTTCTTCAACGGCGTGCTCGTGCAGGACCACTGGGAGATGGAGGGCCTCACGACCCACTGCCGCCGCCGCCCGCTCGCGCCGCACGCGACGAAGGGCCCGCTCCAGCTGCAGGACCACGGCTGCGTCGTGCACTACCGCAACATCTGGATCCGCGAGATCCCGCCGCGCTGGGCGAACACCACGCACTCCGTGAAGTACGGCAAGACCGAGGACGTGATGGCGCTCCGCCGCGACACGGCCGCGAAGCTGCTCGCGAAGATCGACCAGACGAAGTGCGGCGCCGCCCAGGTCAACCAGGCCTACGAGGTGCTCGCCTACTCGAAGGACGAGCCGTATCTCGGCGCGTGCAGGAAGATCTTCGCCGGCTACCTCGCCACGCTCAACGCCATGGACGACAAGGCGCTCGACGCGGCGAAGGGCGACATTCTCTCGATCAAGCGTTCGATCGACGTGCTCAAGCGCAACAAGGTCATCGACACCTGCGCGCTCTGCACGAAGATCTGCGACGTGATCGCGAAGAAGGGCTGGGACAAGAAGAAGAAGTAACATCGATACCGCATGGAAAGGGTTGGTGAGCCATGACGAAGGAAGAACTCCAGGAAATGATGGAAGATCTCGAAGACGACGAGCTCATTCTCCGCAAGAAGAAGCCGCCGGAACAGAAGACCGGCGTGACGACCGAGAGCGTGCTGAAGCTGGCCGCGGACGCCTTTGCCGCGCTGCTGGAGAAGAAACCGCGCGTGATGTGCATGACGCACGCGGGCGCGGCCGACTTCACCCTGCGCGCGCTGAAGGCGCTCGGCGCCACGGGCTGGCTCGTGGACGACATGGGCGAAGCCTCGCAGGGCACCGGCGCCGTGGAGAGCCTCCTCGTGAACGTGGGCTGCGCCACGAAGCCGCAGGCGGACGCGATGCGCGCGGCCGTGTCGCACGCGAACATGGGCAGCAAGCCCTGGGCGCTCGACCCGGAGGGCCTGGGTGCGCTGCCGCTGCGCACGTTCACCGTCAAGGAGCTCATGCGCCGCTTCCCCGCGCTCATCTGCGGCAACGCCGCGGAGATCGACTTCATCGTGAACAACGCGGTGCGCGCGCCCGGCGACACGGTGACGAGCGAAAGCGTGGCGCAGGACGCCGCGCGCCTCGCGACCGTCATCCACGCCGCCGTGGCCCTCACGGGGCCGACGGACTACGTGGCCGTGGAAGGGGCGCCGCTCGTGGCGATCGCGAACGGGGCGCCGATCATGTCGCGCGTGGCCGGTCTCGGCAGCGTGCAGGCCGCGCTCGGCGCCGCGATCCTCGGCGCGCTCGGCGGCAAGGCCCGCTGGGAGGCCGCGCTCGGCGCCGCGTTCGTCACGGCGATCGCGGGCGAACGCGCGGCCGCCGCCGCAAAGGGTCCGGGTTCCTTCGTGCCCGCGTTCCTCGACGCGCTCGCCGCGCTCAAGCCGGGCGACATCGTCAAGTGCGGCAAGGTCTCGCTCGTGCCCGTGGAGGAGCGGGAACTCCCGATCATCTGACGCCCGCGGCGACCGACGCCCGCAACCGCGCGGAACGCTTCCCTTCCGGAATCCGTTCCGCGCGTTTTTTTTCGCGGCCGGTGAACCCGGGCGGAAGATTCCGCATTGACTGTAGGTGGAAGCATCGAAGTGCCCTGAACATGGAAGTTTGGAGCGAGATACAGAAGAATGTCGAAGACGGGACGAGACGGCTTGTTTCCGAATACGGAAACAGGCTTTTCGCCGCCGCCATCGGGCTGTGCCGAAACGACCAGGATGCGGAGGATCTCGTCTTCCGCACGTTCGAGCAGGCGGTGAAGAAGATCCGCCTCTACGAACCGAGCGGCGACTTCTTCTGCTGGCTCTACACGATCATGCTCAACTTCCGGCGGATGGATCTGCGGCGGAACACGCCCGACATCGTGTCGGTGGGTTCGGCGCAGGATCTGCCCGAGCAGGCGTACGTGACGCTGCCGGACGTTTCGGGACTGATCTCGTCCGACCGGCTGCTCGCGGCGCTGCGCGCGCTGCCGGAGGCGACGCGCGCCGTGGTGGTGCTGAAGTACTTCGAGGAGCGCTCCGTGGAGGAGATCGCCGCGCAGCTGGCCGTGCCGATCGGCACGATCAAGTCGCGGCTCTTCAACGCGCGGCGCGCGCTGTGCGACATGCTGACGAACGACGAACACGAACGACACCTGACGAAAGGAGCGTAAAGATGACGGAAGAAGAATTTGACCGACAGGTCTCCACCTGTCTGCGCGCGTATGCGCAGACGAAGCGGCTGCCGGACGATTTCGCGGATCGCCTGGTCGGCGCCCTGCGGCGTCGGCGCTGGCGCCGGCGCGCGAAGCTGGCCCTGCTGGTGGCGAGCCTCGCGATCGCGTTCCTGATGGTGCTGGGCCTCTGCGACGGGTCGCACGCGCTGAAGACGCCGTCGGCGAACCTCGTGGCGGTGCAGTCCGCGGAGGACGGCACGACCGAGCGCATCTCGGGTTTCCTGTTTCTGGGCTTTATCCGCGACTTCGTGCGCCGGCCGCGCGCGATGCGCAAAAAGGAAGACGAAAACGCGAAGGGAGAAAACTAGAAAATGACGACGAAGATCATTGTGATTGTGGGCGTGTCGGTGCTGTCCGTCGCCGCGCTGGTCATTGGCGGACTGTTCCTGAACCGGGACGACGGCAAG
>CAVEDG010000040.1:0-10392 GCA_963614205.1 bacterium
CGGCGCGATGTCCGTGTATAGGCGTTCGATGTCCACGCGCACAGTTTACCAAAAATTCCCCACTTTGGGGAGTGGTTGCGCGTCTAGAGTTCCCAGAGGATCAGGCCGGCGGCGGGATCGTACATCGGGTCGATCTCCACGGGCGTCGTGTCGGCCACGGTCACGCCGGCCGCGGCGAGCTGGCGGCGCCACTTGGCCTGGAGGTCGGCCTGGCACGTGGCGGGCGAATCCTTGCCCTCGGCGTTCTTCACGGGCGAGAACTCGTCGCGGCGGTCGAACGCGAAGCACGTCACGCCCTTGGCGAGCGGCAGCGCGTCGAAGATGAACTTCTCGAACTTGTAGCCGTTCGGCTCCGTGGCCTTCACGACCTTGCCCGCGTCGTTGACCGTGGCGATCTTCTTGTGTGCGAGATGCAGCGGCATCGGCTGGTCGGCGAGACGTTCGAGGAAGGCGCGCGAGAACACGTGGATCGCGGGCGAACCGAACTTGAAGTAGAGGTCGCCGGTCTTCGTGCGGCGGTTGTTCATCTCGTCCGTCATTTCGGTGTACTCGATCATGTCGAAGTGGCCGTCGCGCTTCACGACCATGCCGAGACCCTCGTTCGGGTCGCGCTTGGCGCAGAGCTTGAGCGAGTATTCGCTCTTCTCGAGCACGTGCAGGCCGATGAACGCGGGGTCGGCGATCTCCACGAGGGGATTGTCCACCTGGAAGTAGAAGAGCGTCTCGATGCCGCGCTTCTTCATGTCGGCGAAGCAGCCGTTGGCCTTGAGCGCGGCGATCATGCCGCCATGGCCGTCGGGGCTCATGAACACGTGGCCGGGCGCGTCGAGGATGATCTTGCCGTCGGCCGTCATGCCGGGCCACATGCCCTGGCGGAAGAAGATCACGTTCCTGGGATCGAGGCCGTAGTAGTCGTTGTCCTCGAAGTGCTGCACGGTCGCCTCGTAGTTCGCCTCGCTCGTCATCACGTAGAACGGCACGGGGCGGCCGTAGCGGAACTGGAGGGCGAGAATCTTCCGCGCATGGAAGAAGAAGAGCGGCACCTTCGTGAGCGGGGCGATCGGGAAGCAGCCCTTCGGACCGTCGAAGCCAAGGCGCGAACCCTGGCCGCCCGCCACGAGCAGCACGCCCACGCGCCCGGCGCGCAGTTCGGCCTCGCCGGCCTCGCGCGCCTTCCTGAGCGCCGCGCCCTTGGGCTGCGCGACCTTCGGCGCCGTGGGCGCGCCTTTCTTCGCCGCGCCCGACGCCGCGGCGGACGCGCCCGGCAGCAGTGCCTGGCAGCGCGCGACTTCGCGGAAGTCGATCGTCGCGATCTGCGCGAGCAGCGCCTTGCGCTCCGCCGCCGTGAGCCGCGGCCAGAAGCGCAGCAGCTGCTCCTGGCCCTGTTTCTTCAGAAGATCCTTCGCCTGTGCGTAGGTCATGATGCCGTTCCTCGTCAGATCCTTACTTGTTCGCCTGGGCCTTCGGAGGCCGCGCCATGAGCTCGTCGATGATACGGGCGACCTCGGGGCGAGGCGTCTTCTCGGTGAGCACGTAGTGGTTTCCCGTCGCGCTCGGCGTCCAGGCGTTGTTGCCCTTCGCGTCGACGATCGCGAACGTGCCGCGCTCCACGCCGAAATACTTCTGCCAGCCGCGCACGGCGGCGAGCACGGTCACCTCGTCCCACGCGCAGTGGCCGTGGTCAAGACCCTTGTAGTAGGCCGTGAGCGCGCGCTTGAACACGTCGCGCACGGGATTCACCGCGTCCTGCCGCTTCGCCACGACCGTGCCGCACTTCACCTTTTCGCCATAGAGGAAGTCGAGAAAGTAGACGGGCGTGGGCCATTCGGCGAGGACGATCTTCGAGGAGGCGGCGTCATGGCCGGAGTTGTATTCGAAGCCGGTCGGATAGCGGCACGCCATCGCGTACCACGCCTTCACCTTCTTCGCGACGAGCGCGGGGCCGGCGAGCGGCGAGATCGCGTCCGCCTTCGTCTCGAGCAGACGGCGCAGGTTCGTGGTGAAGCCCACGGAGAGAATCGTCACGCTGCCGTCGGGCGCGGCCGCGAGCAGGCGGCGGTAAACCTCGTTCGCGTCGGGCGCCTTGTCGCTCGTGGGATAGCGCAGGTTCGGCGTCTTCGCCACGAGTTCATCGTAGATGCGGTAGATGGTGTGCTTCACGACGCCGGGTTCGGTGCAGCGCCCCGGGCCGATCATGCGCGGCGCACCGATGGGCAGGTCGCCGCGGCCGTAGTAGCCGTTGATCAGTTCGACCATGCCGGAGGACGGCGCCTTGCGCGTGCAGACGAGCGTGCCGAGAATCTCGCACTCGCCCGCATCCGCGAGCGCGTGCAGCGTGGCCATCGCGCCCACGTCGTCGAAGTCGGTGTACATGTCGGAGTCGAAGATGATCTTCGGCACGTCGGCGGAGAAGGCCAGGCTCGCGAACGCAAAGCCGGCCACGGCAAGAAGTGTGCGTGTTTTCATAAGGCAGACTAGTATATCACATTTTGCGCCTCGACACGCGCGTCGGCGAGAATGGCGACGAGGTCGACGTCGCGGGAGGTCGTCTTGAGGATGAAACCGCCGGCATGGGCGAAAAGCGTGTAGGGTCTGCCGCGGCAGCGCGCGAAGTCGAGGCGCGGATTGTCCTCGCAGCGCAGCAGGGTCAGCCCCGTGCCGCGGCCGTCGCGCATGAGCAGGCAGTCGGGGTGGTTCTGCCGCACCCAGGCCTCCGAACAGCGCGAGATCTCCTCGGTGAGGCACTGCGTGAGATCGGCCACGAAGAAGCCCGCCACGTCGCGGCGCGTGATCTTCGCCTGCAGGTCGCCCCAGCACGCGCGCGTGAGCAGGATCTCCTTCGCGAACGTGACGGCGAGCCTGCGGCGCAGTTCGGTGTCGTCCGCAAAGCGGCGGATGACCCAGTCGGAGAGCGGGTTGTCGATGAAGCCCGCCAGCGCGGCCGGCGGGGCGCCGAGCCGTTTCGCCGTCTGGTAGGGCCCGCACACGTCCATCAGGTTCCAGGCGTCGTACCAAGGGTGCAGCAGACGCATTTCGCCGTCCACGCCGAGCCATTCGGCGAAGAGGCGATAGGCGCACTTGGGCGCGTCGTCGCGCGCGCGCTGGTGGTGGTCGAAGTCGAGGTGCGCGGGATCGTGCCGGCCGCCCACGTCGAGCACAAGCGTGCAGAGGTCGTCAAGCTCGTCGGGCCTGGGATTGCGGCGTTCGATGGGAACGTCGTGCGACACGCCGAACGCATACGCGAGCGCGCACGCCATGATGTCGTCGGTGTGCGCAAGTCCGCCGTGCACGACGATGCGGCGCACGCGGCCCAGCGCCGCGGCGGCAGAACTCTCGGTGGCGCTCACACACATGGCGTCACCTGATTGCGCTGGAAGAAGGCGTGCACGAAGGGATCGGCGCTGTGGTCGCGCAGGTCGGCGGGCGCGCCGAGCGCGACGAGGCCGCGGCGCGCGCGGTCGAACACGGCGCAGCGGTCGACGATCGCGAAGATGCTCGGCAGCTCGTGCGTGACGATCACGAACGTGATGCCGCGCGTCTCGCGCAGGCGCAGGATGAGGTCGTCGAGCGCACGCGAGGTGATGGGATCGAGCCCCGCGCTCGGTTCGTCGAGGAAGAGGATCTTCGGCTCCAGCGCGAGCGCGCGCGCAATGGCCACGCGCTTCTTCATGCCGCCCGAGAGTTCGGCCGGCATCTTGTCCGCCGCCTCCCTGAGCCCCACGCTGTCGAGCAGCTCGAGGGCGCGCGCGCGCCGCGCCGCCGCCTTCTGGCGCGTGAACTCCTCCAGCGGCAGCATCACGTTCTCGAGCGCGGTCATCGAGCCGAAGAGCGCGCCGCTCTGGTACATCACCCCGATGCGGTGCAGGATCGCCTCGCGGTTCGCCGCGTTCATTTCGAGGCCGTCCACCACGATGCGCCCGGCGGGCGCGGGCGTGAGGCCGATGAGATGCTTCGTAAGCGTGGACTTCCCGCAGCCGGAGCCGCCGAGCAGCGCGAAGACCTCGCCCGCGTTCACCGTGAACGACACGTCCTTCAGCACCGTCACGCCGGGATAGCCGGCGTCCACGTGCTCAAGCGCGATGATGGGCGCACCCGGCGTCATGCGCGCGCCCCGCTGAGGTTCAGGGCCTGGAAGTCGGTGAAGAACGTGGGATACGACTTCGACGCACAGTCCGTGTTGTCGATGGACACGGGCGCGTTCGCGCGCGTGGCGCCCACGGCGATCGACATGGCGATGCGGTGGTCGTTGAACGCCGTGAACGCGCCGCCGCGCAGGGGCTTGCCCGTGCCGCGCACCACGAACGAACCCGAGTCGCCGCGCGCCGCCACGCCGAAGCGCGCGAGCACGTCGGCCATCGCCGCCGTGCGGTCGGACTCCTTGAGCTGCAGGCGATGCGTGCCCGTGAACGCCGTCTCGCCCGCGCGCGTGGCCGCCACCACGGCGAGAACCGGGAAGAGGTCCGGGCAGGCGTCCACGTCGACCGTCGCGAAGCCCGAGCGCCCCAGTTCCGCGAGCATTTCGCCGATCACGCGGTCCGGCTGGGCGGAGTTGGGCAGCAGACGCTTCTCCTCCTCGCCGGGCGGGAACGCGACGTCGTTGCCGAGATGGCGCAGCGCATATCCGAACGCCACGCCCGACCAGTCGGCCTCGATCACGATGGGCTTCGCCGGCGCGCGGTAGCGCTGATTGCCGGGCACGATGTAGCCATGGGGCATTTCCTGCACGTTGACGCCGTAGCGGCGCAGCACGCTGCACGTCATCTCCACGTAGCCGCGCGAGGCGAGCGGCGTGGTGAGGCGGATCTCGGATTCGCCGTCCAGCAGCGGCAGCGCGAAGAGCAGCCCGCTGATGAACTGCGAGGAGATGTCGCCCGGCATCTCGAAGAGGCCCGCCTTGATGTCGGTGTAGTCCCGCTGCGGACGGTGCGCGAGGCGGCCGCCCATCACCCACTTCACGGTGCGGTGAAGCGCCGCGACCACGGGCGCGAGCAGACGGCGCGTGGTGCCGCTCTCGCCGCAGTCGAGCAGCGCCTCGCCCGGACGGGTGAGCATGAAGAGGCAGCGCTTCGTGGCGATCACGTCGTCGCAGTCTCCCTCCTCCGGCGTGAGCCTCGCCAAGCGTCCCGCGAGGAAGTCCGCAAGCAGTACGCGGTGGAGGTGTGATTTCGAGTCGGGCATGCGCAGCGTGCCCGCGCGCAGGCCGGGTTCCAGGTTCGTCATGTTTCGTTCTCCGTCATCAGGGGGAGGGCGACGGCGTCTTCGTCTTCGTCGCCAAAGGCCAGGTTCATCTTCTCCACGTCGGCGGCGGGCACATACACCACGCGCGCCCGCGCCGTGATGCTGCGCACGCGGTACGTGTGCACGAGATCGTAGGGCGACACGTGGCCGATCGCGCCGAGGCCGCCCGTCGAGGCGTAGGTGAGCCACGCGTGCGTCCGCGCCGCGAGCACGCGCGAGGCGAGGCCGAGCGGACCCATCGCGCAGAGGATGTGCGGGATGTCGGTGAAGTCCGCCGTCTCCGCGAAGAAGCGCTCCACGTCCGCCGCCGTCTTCGGCATGAACGCGATCTTCGGAATGTCGCGCGACGTTCCGCGCAGGGCGCGGCACGCGGCGGCGACGTCGGGCACCGGGCCGTCGAAGACGTGCCACGAGCGGATGATGCGCGCGCGGCGCCGCCGCGCCAGCGCCTCCAGGTCCGGCCGCCGGAAGTCGCGCTCGAAGTCCACGTAGAGCGGCAGGACGTCGTCGGGTTCGAGCGGCAGATGCGTCAGCGCGTCGCGGAAGAACGCCTCGCGCACGGCCTCGTCGCCCGTGAACGCGCCGCCGTCGGCCGCGCGCCGGAACGTGAGGATGATCGGCAGGACGCGCGCGCCGCTCTCAAGGCCCAGGCGGACGATGAACTCCGGCACGCGCGCGCGCTCGGCTTCGTCGAGCAGGTCGACGCGCAGTTCCACGAGGTCGGTGAAGTCCCGCTGGGCGCGGAACTGGGCGAAGTCCTCGTCGAGCGTGCGCCCCGTGAGCGTGAGGCAGATGCGCGGATGCTGCGCCTCGTCCGCCAGCAGCGCGTCGAGGATCGAGAACGCGGCGAGCGCCTCGACCACGGGCACGGCGCGGCGCACGATGCACGGGTCGTGCCGCCCTTTCATCGACAGGGTCGCGGGTTCGCGCGTCTTGAGGTCGACGGAGTCCTGCTCGCGGAAGAGCGTTGGCGTGGGACGCAGCGCGACGCGCAGCGTGATGGCTTCACCGCTCGCGCGACCGCCGAGGATGCCGCCCTGGCGGTTCGTGGCGGGCAGCACCTCGCCCGTTTCCTCGTCCACCCTGAAGGCGTCGTTGTAGTCCGAGCCGCGCATCCGCGTGCAGGCGAAGCCGTTGCCGAACTCGACGCCCTTCACGCCCGGAATCGCGAAGAGCGCGCCCGCGAGTTCCGTCTCGAGCCCCGCGAAGAGCGCGCCGCCCAGCCCGGCGGGCACGCCGGTGATCACGCACTGGATCACGCCGCCCACGGAATCGCCCGCGTCGCGCGCGGCGACGATTTCCGCGCGCTGGGCCGTCGTGTCGCGTGTGCCGTGGATCGAATCCACGACGGCGTCGACGGTGATGCCGCGCGCCTTCAGGATCTGGCGGCACACGCCGCCCGCGGCGCACAGCGGCGCGGTGAGGCGGCCCGAGTTCTTGCCGCCGCCCGTGGGGATGCGCCCCATTTCGAGCCACTGGCCGTAGTCGGCGTGGCCCGGGCGCGGGATCGTCCGTTCCGCGCCGTAGTCGCGCGGCCGGGCGTCGACGTTGGCGATTTCGCCGCAGAGCGTCTCGCCCGTGGTGAAGCCGTCCGCGAGGCCGCGCGTGAAGGTCACGCGGTCGGGTTCGCGGCGCGCGGTGGAAAGGTCGTCGCGGCCGGGCGCGCGCCGCGCCATGAAGTCGGCGAGCGCCGCTTCGTCCACCGCGCAGTCGGGCGGCAGGTTCGCGAGCGTGAAGGTCATGCGCCGCGCGTGCGAGGCGCCGTGCACGGCGAGCTTCAGGTGGACGCCAAAGGAGTCGGGCTCAAACACGTTCGTCACCTCGTGTGCGGTCGAGGAGTTCCTGTCGTTTCGCGGCCGCGCCCTCCTCGATGAGGCGGCAGACGGCGGCGCGGTCGCCTCGGGCGATCGCGTCGCGCAGTTCGGCGAAGCGGGCGGCGAAGCCGTCGAGCACGGCGAGCAGCGCGTCGCGGTTCGCGGCGTAGAGGGCGCTCCAGTCGGCGGCGTTCTGCGTGGCGATGCGCGTCATGTTCGCGTAGCTGCCGGCGGAGAAGCCGATCGCGTCCTTCACGCGCGGGTCGCGCGCGTAGGAAGTGGCGATCACGTGGCAGAGCTGGCTCGTGAAGGCGATCATCTCGTCGTGGCGCGCGGCCGTGGTCACCACGGTCTCCGCGAAGCCCACGGAGGCGAAGTAGGCGCGCAGCGTCTCGAGCGCGGCGGCGGGCGCGCCGGGCTCGGGCGTGAGGATCATCGAGGCGCCGACGAAGAGGTCGGGTCGCGCGTTCGCGTAGCCGGCCACTTCGCGGCCCGCCATGGGGTGGCCGCCCACGAAGAGCCAGTCGCCGCGCGGCACGGTCGCCATCTCGCGCAGGATCGCCTGCTTCACGCCGCAGATGTCGACCACGAGCGCGCCCGCGCGGAAGCGGGCCGCGTGGGCGCGGATCCACGGCACGATCGCCGGCGGCGGCAGGCACACGAGCACGAGCTCGGCCTCCTCGAAGCCGGTCGCGTCGCCGTGGTGCAGCGCCGCCACGGCGTGCCCCGCCCGGCGGGACGCCTGCTCGAACGAGCCCCCGATGAGGCCCAGGCCGACGACCGCGATCTTCATGACGCAATGACCTCGCGAATGCGGCGCACGCGGTTCATCGTGGCGGCGAACATCTCGGGCGTCTGGCTCTGCGCGCCGTCGCACTTCGCGTGCGGCGGGTCGTTGTGGACTTCGATGATGAGGCCGTCCGCGCCGATGGCCGCGGCCGCCACGGAGACGGAGTCGACCATGTAGGCGTGGCCCGTCGCGTGCGAGGGATCCACCACCACGGGCAGATGCGAGAGGCGATGCAGCATCGTGACCACGCCGAGGTCGAGCGTGTTGCGCAGCGCCGTCTCGAACGTGCGGATGCCGCGCTCGCAGAGGATGACGTTCGGATTGCCCGAGGCCATGACGTATTCCGCGCTCATGAGGAGCTCCTGCAGCGTCGCGCTCATGCCGCGCTTGAGCAGGATCGGCTTCTTCGTGTAGGCGCCGACCTCCTTCAGCAGGTTGAAGTTCTGCATGTTGCGGGCGCCGATCTGGATGACGTCCACGTCGTTGAAGAGCTCGATGTCCTTGAAGTCCATGAGCTCGGTGACGATGGGCAGGCCCGTCTCCTTCTTCGCGAGCGCGAGGAGGCGCAGGCCTTCCGCGCCCATGCCCTGGAAGGCGTAGGGCGAGGTGCGCGGCTTGAACGCGCCGCCGCGCATCATCGTGGCGCCGGCCGCCTTCACGCGCCGCGCAATGCCCACCAGCTGCTCCTCGCTCTCCACGGAGCAGGGACCGGCGATCACCGCGAAATGGCCGCCGCCCACCTTCACGCCCGAGCAGTCGATCACGGAGTCCTGCGGGTGGAACTTGCGGTTCGCCGCCTTGTAGGGCTCCTGGATGCGCTGCACGGATTCGACGCCCTCCATGGCCTCGATGAGCCCGGGGTCGATGTGCGTGATGTCGCCCACGCAGCCGATGATCGTCTCGACCGCGCCTTCGGTGACGTGCGGCGTGATGTTCTTCGCCTTCAGCAGCGCCTTCAGGTTCTCGACCTGCGCGGCGTCCGCGTTCTTCTTCAGAATGATGACCATAGCGATTACGCCTCCACGTAGGCGCCGAGGAAGTCGAAGTGCTCGATTTCCGGATCCTGGGAAAGTTCGGAGAGGAGGCACTGCACGGCGGGATCCAGCGGCGAGGCCATGAAGTCGAACACGAAGCGGAACTCGAAGTCCATGCCCGGCATGGGCCGCGACTCGAGCTTCGTGAGGTTGACGTCGATCGCGGCGAACTTGGAGATGATCTCCGCGAGCGCGCCCGGCCGGTGCGGCACGGAGAGCATGATCGAGATCTTGTTCGCCTCGGGGTAGATCTCGAGGTCCTTCGAGATGCAGATGAAGCGCGTGTAGTTGTAGGTCGCGTCCTGGATGTGCTCGGCGATCACGTCGAGGCCGTAAAGCTCGGCGCAGGCGCGCGAGGCGATCACGGCGAGGTCGCGGCGGTCGCTCGCCGCCACGGCCTTCGCGGCCACGGCCGTGTTCGTGCCCGGCGTCGCCTTGATGGCGGGATGCGAGCGGAAGAACTCGGCGCACTGCGCGATCGCGTGCGGATGGCTCATGACGTCCTTCACGTCCTCGAACTTCACGCCCGGCCGCGCGAGCAGCACGTGGTCGACCTTGAGGCGCAGGGCGCGCGCGATGTGGAAGCGATGGCGCTGCATGAGGTCGTAGACGGGAATCACGGAGCCCGAGGCCGAGTTCTCCACGGGCAGCACGCCGTAGGGGCAAAGCCCCTGCTCCACCGCCTCGAACACCTTCTCGAAGCTGTTGAAGTAGATGATCGTGGGCACGCGCACGAGACGGCACGCCGCCTGCTGCGCGTAGGCGCCCTCCGTGCCGCAGCACGCCACGATCGTGTGGCTCGGGAACGCGCCCTCGGCCTTGGCGCGCACGGCCGCGCTCGCCTTGATCTCGTCCACGAGCGGCGACTGGCCGCGCAGGATGCTGCGCTGGCGCGCCTTGGAGATCGCGAAGAGCGTCGAGAAGAAGAGCCGCGCGGCGTTTTCGTTTTCCACGCCCGCCTCGACCGAGACGCGCGTGAGGATCTCGCGCTCGCGCGCCGGATCGGTGATCGGGCCGCCCTTCTCGCGCTTCACGTACGCGACGTCGCGCGCGACCTTGAGCCGCTTGAGAAAGAGCCGCACGAGCTCCTCGTCGATGGCGTCGATCTCGCCACGCGCGGTCTTCAGATCCGTCGTCGCCTTCCCGCCCGCTTCGGGCGCTGTCTTGTCGTTCTCGCTCACTGTCTGTTCCTCGTATGAAAAAAGCCCCATCTCCTTCGTGCGGAGCGGGGCTTTCTTCTCTCTGTCGGTCTCTCGGACCTTCTCACGAAAAAGCAACGCCCCGCGTTCCCTCGAACGCGGTAAACCAAAAGCAAAAGTAGCTGTAAGCGCTGTTTTTCATGTGCCGACCAGTATACCACAAAACCGCCGCCCGCGTGGTAACATGATGTTACCGAAAGAGCGCTTCTCGAAGTCGGGAAGCCGCCTCCCGATCGCGGAGACCGGAACACTTAAGTTCCTTGCTCGTTCACTCGAACCACTCGGGGCCGACCACGCGGCCGCAGAGGTAGAACTTC
>CAVEDG010000041.1:0-1538 GCA_963614205.1 bacterium
GCACTAAGCACTCAGCACTCAGCACTCAGCACTCAGAAGCCACTTCATCGTCCTTTCCGTCCTTTCCGTCCTTTTCGGCTTATCTGTTTTCCTCTTGCATCGCGCGGAAAATTGTGATACACTACTTGCCGTTTTCACCGAAATGAGGTAAGTAAAAAAGATGGTCAAACTCAGAATGCGTCGTACGGGTTGCAAGAACCACGCGACCTATCGCATCGTCGCGGCGGATGAACGTTCGCCCCGCGACGGCAAGTTCCTGGAAATCCTCGGCTGGTACGACACGGCCATGAAGGACGACAACTTCAAGCTGGATCTCGCCCGCGTCGACGACTGGCTCAAGCACGGCGCCAAGCCGTCCGAAACGGTCGCGTCCCTGATCCGCCGCGCCCGCAATCCGCAGCTCAAGCCGCATCACGCGACGAAGGCCAAGAAGTCCGAGAAGAAGGCCTAAGGAGGTAAGCCATGGGTATCGCAATTCTGGACAAGATCAACGCCGAACAGGCCGAGCCGATTCTCAAGAAGAATTTCCCGGCGTTCCACACGGGCGACACGGTGCGCGTTTCCGTGCGCATCAAGGAAGGCGACAAGACGCGTCTTCAGGACTTCGAGGGCAAGGTGCTCGCGATCGACAACGGCACGAAGACGGCCAACGGCAACTTCACCGTGTCGCGCGACAGCTATGGCGTGCGCGTGGAGAAGCTCTTCCCGTTCGCGTCGCCCGCGGTCGAGAAGATCGTGGTCGTGAAGCACAATCCGTCGCGCCGCGCCAAGCTCTACACCGAGCGGACGTTCTGCAGCCACAAGGCCGTGCGCAAGCTCGTGAAGAAATAGTGCTGATCGACATCATCACCGTCTTTCCCGAAATGTTCCAGGGCTTCCTCGGCACGAGCATGATCGCGCGCGCCGAGCGCCTGGGCAAGGTCGAGATTCGCACGGTGGGGTTGCGCGACTTCGCGCGCGACCAACGGCGCACCGTGGACGACAAGCCCTATTCGGGCGGCCCGGGCATGCTCATGAAGCCCGAGGTCTGGTTCGAGGCCATCGAATCCTGTCTTGACGCGGATGCGCGCACCAGCGGGGCGGCAACGCCCCGCGTCGTTTTAACCACGCCCGCCGGCGCGCCCTACACGCAGCGCATGGCCGAATCGTTCGCCGCGACCGAACACCTGATCTTCCTGTGCGGCCACTACGAGGGCATCGACGCGCGCGTGCGCCGTTTCGTCACGGACGAGGTTTCCATGGGCGACTTCGTGCTGACGGGCGGCGAAATCCCCGTGGCCGCGATGGTCGATTCCGCGGTGCGGCTACTGCCGGGCGTTCTCGGCGGCGGCGCGGCCGCGACGGCGGACGAGTCCTTTGGCGAATCCGGGCTGCTCGAGGCGCCGCAGTACACGCGCCCACCCGTCTATCGCGGGCTCGCCGTGCCCGACATTCTGCTCAACGGCGACCATGCGAAGATCGCCGCCTGGCGGCGCGGCCAGGCCTTCGACCTCACGAGCCGCCGCCGTCCCGATCTGCTGTAGCGTCAGCCTCGCGCC
>CAVEDG010000041.1:1599-10299 GCA_963614205.1 bacterium
CTACTCAGGAGCGTCGCGCCCCCCACGCCTCGGCGTAGAGGCGCAGGTAGTCGCCGCCGGGCTTTGCGGCCTCGGCCGCGAGCAGGTCGCGCACGCGCTGCTGTTCGAGCGCGTAGCCTTCGGTCGTGAACGCCCCGCGGAAATGCTCCACGCGCAGCCACAGCAGGTACGTGGTGAGCGCGTCGAACACGTTGTAGCGCACGATGTCGGCGAGCTTGCCGCCGTAGAAGAGCCCCGCCACGTCGTCGCCCGTGACGTCGAGCTTGCCGGGGATGCCGCACAGGCTCGCGATTTCGTTCAGCGAGCACCCGAAGGCGCGTCCGCGTCCGCCGAGGAGGTCGAGCAGGTCGCACGAATTCATCTCCCACGGCTTGGCGGAGAGTTCGCGCGCGAACCCCGGCAGCCGCAGGCCGTTCACGATGGATCGCTGCGCGAGGATGTGCAGGTCGGCCGCCTTCGAGTTGAAGCCCACGAGCAGCGGATTCGCCGCGCCGGCCTTTTCGAGGAAGCGTCGCAGGATGTCCGCCTCCGTCACCGTGCGGTCTTCGGGATGCTCCGGCAGCGCCCAGAGGTAGAGCTGCGCGGCGTCGCCCTTTTCCACGCGCACGACGGCCGCGATGGAGACGACGCGGCAGAGCACCGTCTTGAGGAACGGCTGCGGATTCGCCACGCGGTCGTAGTCCGGCGCGTTCTCGAACATCACGCGCATGACCTCGGCGTCGGGAACGTCCGCGCCGAGGTGGTAGAGCCGCCGCCCCGCCGCCACGTCGGGCGCCCATTCGCAGTCGAACGCCCACACCTGCCGCGTCGCCGTCACCGCCATGTCGTTCTCCTCCCCTTCCTCAGCCGCGCGCCGCCGCGCGCGCGATCGCCTCGAAGTCGGCGGCCTGCGCCTCCATCGAGCGCACCATCTCGAACTGCGTGCGGCAGCGCACGAGGTTGTGGTCGGCGCACGCCGTGTGGAAGTAGACGTCGCCCGCGAGATAGTCCGTGAGGAAGCGCACGCCGATCGTGAACGTGATGAGCCGCCCGGAGAACGCGAGGTTCGCGCGTTCGGCCTCGTTGAGGAACCGCGCTTCGGAGAGGTAGCCGCGCACGAGCGCCTCGAAGTAGTCGCGCCGCGCGCCGACCTTGCGCAGGTCGCGCTCGTCCTCCGCCGCCGCGGCCGTGGAGGTGCGCACCATGTCGCCGAAGTCGTAGAGCGCGCAGCCCGGCATGGTCGTGTCGAGGTCGATCACCGCCACGCCTTCGCCCGTCGCGTCGTCGAGCATCACGTTGTTGATCTTCGTGTCGTTGTGCGTGATGCGCTCGGGAATGTCGCCGCGCGCCATGAGGTCGAGAATGCGCCCCGCCTCGTCGCGGTGCGCGTCCACGAAGGACATTTCTGCCGCCACGTCCTTGAGGCGGCCCTTCACGTCCGCCCGCGCGGCCGCGTCGAGCTGCTCCAGGCGCGCCCGCGTGTCGTGGAAGCGCGGGATGATGTCGTGCAGGCGCGGCCCGGGCAGATCCGCGAGGTCGTTCTGGAACCGCGCGAACGCGCGCGCCACCTGAAACGCCTGCGCGGGACGCTCGATGAGATCGTACGTGCGCGCGCCCTCGATGAACGCATACTGCCGCCACGGCTTCGCGTAGTCGAGCACCGTGAGCGTGCAGCGCGGATCCTGCGGATGCTTCGCGCGGATGTGCGCCGTCACGCGCCGGATGTTCTCCATCAGCGCGTCCGCGTCCGGAAAGATCGACGTGTTGATCTTCTGGAAGATGTACTTCGGCCCCTCGGGGCACGTCATCAGGTACGTCTCGTTGATGTGGCCGCTGCCGTAGCGTTCAATGGTCGGTGTCATGGTGTTGGTTCTTTCCTTAGAGCGTGGTGACGAGAAGTGTTCCGGTGTAGTCGAAGTGCGCCGCGCAGTTGGCCGGCACAAGCACGCTGCGCCGTTCCGCCTTGAAGAAGACCGCCGTGAAGGTTTCGGGCGTTGCCGGCACGTCGAACGCGCCTTTGGCCTCGACCACGCGGAAGTTGAAAAACGGGCATGTCACGTCCGCGCGCGCCTCGGGCGGCGGCAGCGTGAAGTCGATGGTCTGCAGCGATTCCGCCACGTGCAGCGCGCGCGGCCGCCCCTGCGCGTCCACGCGCCCCCAGTCGTAGAGGCGATAGGTGGTGTTGGAACTCTGCTGCACTTCGTAGACGAGCACATCCTCGCCGATCGCGTGCACGAGCCCGCCGGGGATGAAGAGCGTGAGCCCTTCGCGCGCGTCGTGCCGCACGAGCGTCTCCTCGAAGCGGCCCGTGTGCACGTCGTCCTCCACGACCGCGGGCGTGGTGCCGGGCTTCAGACCCGCGAAGATGGGGCCGTGGCCGCCGAGCACGTGCCACATCTCCGTCTTCGGCTCGCCGCCCGTGCGCGCGCGCGTCGCCTCGTTCGGATGCACCTGCACGCTCAGGCGCTTCTTCGCGTCGATGACCTTGAAGAGCAGCGGGAACGTCTTCGCGTCCGGCGCCTTCGTGCCCATGAACGCGCGGCCGTACGCGGCGGCGACCTCTTCGAGCGTGCGCCCCGCGAGCGGCCCCGCGGCGATGGTGGAGGGCGACGTGTGATGCCCCGAGATCTCCCACGATTCCGTGCCCCACAGGGCGGTGTGGAGATTGGGCCTAAACGTGAGCGGTTCTGAAAATTCCGTTTTCATGATGGTTTACGAAGGGATGCAGGCGCGGCGGCGCAGAAACGCGGCGGCCACGGCGAAGGCGCTCACGACGTTGAGCGAGTTCTTGAGGCCGTGGGAGGGAATCACGAGCACTTCGTCCGCCGCCGCCACCACGTCGGGATCGAGGCCGAAGCGTTCGTTGCCCAGCAGCAGCGCACAGGGGAAGACGGGCGTGAAGCGGTCGATCTCCGTGGCGCCCTCCACCGTCTCGAGCGCGTAGATGCGGCGGCCCTCCGCGCGCAGGCGGTCGATCGCGTCGCGCACGTCGGCGACGTGCTCCCACGGGGTCGAGACGTCGGCGCCGAGCGCGGTCTTGCGCACCTGCGCGTTTTCGGGCGAAGGCGAATAGCCGCACAGCACGAGGCGTTCGGCGCCGAAGAAGTCGGCCGTGCGGAAGATGCCGCCCATGTTGAACGCGCTGCGCACGTTGTCCGCCACCACCGCGAACGGCGCCTTGTCGGCGGAGCCGGGCGTGTCCGTCGTGCGGATGCCCATTTCGGCGTCCGTGACCTTGGCGCGCGTGTCGACGCGTTCGAGCGGCACGAGGGCGGCCTGGATGGACCGCGCCGTGGCGCCGGGCTGCAGCAGATGGGCGAGCGCGAGCAGTCGCTTCGACTCCGCCGTGCGCAGAAAGTCGAACGCCGCGGCGCGGGCGACGTCGTCGCCGTCGCGCGCCGCCGCGTTCTTCACGAGGCGATACGCCTCGCGCCACTCCGCCGTGCTGAGGTCGATCATGGTGCGCCCTACATGAGCGCGTTGTCGATGAGGCGCGTCTTGCCGCAGAAGACGGCGAGCAGCACGGCCACGCCCGAGCGCAGCGTCTTGACGGGCTTGAGCGTCTCGGCGTCCCCGGCCTCCACGTAGTCGACCACGAGGCCAGCCGCTTCGAGCGTCTTGACGATCTTCGCGCGCGCGCCCGCCCACGGCGCCGCGCCCTTGGCGGCCACGGTGGCGCGCGTGGCGGCGAGCGCCTGCGAAAGCGCCACGGCGCGCGCGCGCGCGTCATCGCTCAGGTAGGCGTTGCGCGAGCTGCGGGCGAGGCCGCTCGGCTCGCGCACGATGGGCGCCACGACCACGTCGAGGTCGAAATTCAGGTCGCGCACCATGCGCCGGATGATCGTGGCCTGCTGGAAGTCCTTCTGGCCGAAGACGGCGAAGTTCGGATGCACGAGGTTGAAGAGCTTGGCCACGACGGTGCACACGCCGCGGAAGTGACCGGGCCGGCGCGCGCCGCACAGCGTGCCGCTGAGCGCACCGTCCTCGTTCACCCACACGCTGTGGTCGCCCGCGTACATGTTCTCGGGCGTGGGGAAGAAGATCGCCGTCGCCCCCGCGCGGCGGCACTTCGCGGCGTCCGCCTTGTGGTCGCGCGGATACTGCGCGTAGTCCTCCTTGGGACCGAACTGCGTGGGATTCACGAACACGGAGACGACGATCTCGTCCGCCCCCTTCGCCTTGGCCGCGGCAATGAGCGAGAGGTGGCCTTCGTGGAGCGCGCCCATCGTGGGCACGAGCGCGACGGTGCGCCCGGCAAGGCGCTGCCGACGCGCCCAGGCCTGAAGTTTCGCGGGATCGTTGAATGTCTTCATGTCACACCTGAAAATGCCTTAGTCGCACTCGAGCATCACGCGGAAGCCCACGTCGAAGACGGGCTGCCACGTCTCGTAGCCGAGGCGGTAGCTGCTCGTGCCGTCGCGCGGACGCGACGCGAACGAGCCGCCGCGCACGGTCTTCGGCTTCTTCGGGTCGCAGGCGTTGCGGCCGTCGCCCTCCACGTAGGGATACGGCGCGTAGTCGCTGCGCGTCCATTCGGCGGCGTTGCCGTGCATGTCGTAGAGGCCCCAGCGGTTGACGTTGGCACGGCCCACGTAGTTCAGGCAGAACCAGTCGTCGAGGAAGCGCTCGTCGTGCAGCGGATAGTTCTGGTCGATGCGGAACGGATGGCGGTTGCGGATGTTGCCGCCGCCGTCGAAGCCCATCACCTGGAAGCGCGTGTCGCGGTCCGCGAAGTTCGCGTACTTCGAGAAGTCGGCGTTGAGGTCGCCCCACGGGAACGGCGTGTCGGTGCCCGCGCGCGCGGCCCATTCCCACTGCGCCTCGGTGGGCAGGCTCGCCTTCACGTTGCACGTCTTCGAGAGCCAGTCGCAGAAGCGCATCGCCTCGGTCCACGTCACGCGCACCACGGGCTGGCGGCGGTGGTTGCCCACGTAGCCGGGAAACACGTGGTCCTTCGCGAACTCGTCCTGGTAGCGCGAGTCGTGGTGGGGGTCGAACACGTGGTACTGGTCGTTGCGGATTTCCATCTCGGAGAGCCAGAACGGCTTGGCGATGCGCACCACCGCCATCGGGCGCTCGTCCGGATAGCCCGTGGCGCTGCCCATCACGAACGCGCCCGCGGGGATGCGGCGGAACGTGAGCGACTGCCCGTCGCCAAGCACGAGCGTCTTCGTGGTCACGGGCGCGAGCTGGTCGATCGCGCCGAGCTGCGCGTCCGCGCTCTTGAGCACGTCCATCGGCCAACCGTTGAGCTTCGGCACGGGCGCGGGCGCGGGCTTCGGCGCGGGCGCCGCGGCCTTCACCACGCGCGACGTCACGATCGCGTGGTAGGCGTCGTGCTCCGCCTCCGGATTGTCCGGCACGTTCGCGTAGCGCTTCTGCAGTTCAAGACGGCGCGCCACCTGGTCGCACTGCCCCGCCCACATGAAGCCCGAACGCTTCTTCGGGTTCTTCGGATCCGGCGCCTCGCTCTCGTAGGCCGGCGGATTCCACTTGCCCCAGAACGGCGCGTTGAGGTCGATCCACTCGTAGATCTTCAGGTAGTCCTCCTGCGCCAGCTGCACGCCGTGGTGCCCCTTCTTGAGCAGCTGCACGAGCGGACTCGTGGAGGCATGGTAGTCCATGATCGGCAGCAGCGTCTCCTCGCTCTCGGGGCCGGGACGGCGGATGTACGGATGCAGCATCCTGTAGGCGGCCTCGGCGTTCTCCATCGAGAGGCGCTTGCCGCTGAGCTCGTACTTCGTGAAGACGTCCACCTTCACCTCCTTGGCGCCGCCCTGGTCGAACTGCGCGAGCGGAGCCTTCTGCGGATCGCCGTGGCAGGAGAGGCAGTGCTTCTGCACCACGGGGTACAGCTCGTTCTCGAAGCCCCACGGCCGCACCATGCCGCCCGCGAGCGGCTTGATCTTCTGGATCTGGCCCTTGAAGTACTTCTCGTCGGCCACGGTGCGCTTGGTGTGCACGGAGGAGCGGTTGTCCTCGTGGCAGCCCGTGCACGACACGCGCTCGCCCGGCATGCCCACGATCCAGGAGCGCATGAGCTGCACGGCGCGGCCTTCCGCGTCGATCGGCTGCACGGCGATGGGCGTGTTCGCCGGCATCTCGAAGCAGCAGCTGCCGTCGCTCTCGATGTCGACCGTGCCGAGCGGCCGCTTCACGTCCCAGCTCGACTCCACGCGGTCGCGGTAGTCGCGCTTGTCGATCCAGCCCGTGGCGGAGTGGCCGCCCGTCTTGTGGTAGTTGTAGTGGTAGCTGAAGAGGCGCAGCTGCTTGACCGTGCCGCGCGGGATGCCGGCGAGGCCCGGGCCGTTGTAGATGTCGGCGATGTGCACGCTGCACGTGGTCTTGCCCTTCACGCTGCGGTCGGGGATGACCGGCGGCCGCTTGCGCGCCGTGAACGGAATCGGCTCGCAGTAGAGGCCGTCCTCGGCCTCGGCGATGAGCGTGATGTTGTCGAAGCGGTCCACGAGGTAGAGGCCGATGAGGCCGTCGGGCGCGTTCTTCACACCGGCGAGGTGGTAGTTCTCGCTGAGCGGATACGGATGCAGGAAGTAGGGCTTGCCGCGCGCGAACTGGTTCATCGTGTACGGGTCGGCCATGTCGCCTTCCACGTCCTGGCCCCAGCCCGGGAACTCGTGCGCAAGGCCGGTCTTCTCCTTCGGCTGCGTCTTGAACGGGATGCGCAGCGTGTGCTTCGCCGGGCCCCAGTCGCGGTCCGGCGGGTCGTAGACGAGCGGATAGCTGCGCGCGAGCGTGGGATCCACGATGAACATGCGGCCGACTTCGGCGCGGTCGTGGTGGCCGCCGCCGATCATCGTGATCTTGTGCGGATCGCCGGGAATCGTGCGCGCGCAGTAGAAGAACGTGGGCATGAACGAGTTCGAGCCCCACACGGAGAGCTGGCCGATGCCGTCGGGGTTCATCGTCATGAGCACGCGCGACCAGTAGTGCGGCTGGTCGGAGTATTCCCAGCGCGTGAAGAGGATGCGGCCGTCGTGCGTGATGGAGGGCGTGTAGTCGCTGTCCTGCTCGTAGGTGAGCTGGCGCACCTCGCCGGTCTTGCGGTCCTTGCGGTAGAGCACGGCCATGGGCATGTTGCCGTCTTCGCACGGCAGGAACTGGAACGCCGCCGTGCCGAGCAGCACCACCTGGTCCTTGTTCGGCAGATAGCAGCCGTCCCACCACTGGATGTCGTAGTTGCCGTCCTCGGGCGAGACGAGCTCGGGCGCGGTGGCCTTGAGCGCGGCCGCGTCGACCTTGATTTCGTAGACGCCGAAGAGGTTGTTCGTGCCCTTGTGGCCCGTGAAGAGGATGCGGCTCGCGTCGAAGTCGAGGTCGAGGTCGCGCACGATGTCGGTGCCGTTCGCCGGCGCGTAGAGCGGCGTGAACGTGGGCGTGCCGCGCAGGTTGCCGAGCACGCCGATCTCGTTCTTGAAGCCCGTGCGCGGCGCGACCATGTGGTTCTCGGCGTTGAGGCCCGTCATGCCGCTGCCGCGGCCGCCGAACGCACTGCGCGGACTGCCGATCCTGCGGTGCACGCAGAGAATCTTGTCGAAGTCGAGAATCGGGTTCGCGAGCATCGCCGCGCGGTAGCCCTCCACGAGTTTCACGGCCTCGGCCTTCTCGGCGTCCGTGCCCTTCGCGAGCGCGGTCTTCACGCCGTCGAGCCGCCCGATCAGCGCCTCCACGGCGGGATTGTGCTTCGCGTAGTCGTACTTCGGATTCGTCTTCAGGTCGGCCATCGCGCGGCGCGCGGCCTCCGGCGAGAACCGCGCCAGCTGCTCGCGGGCGCGCCGCACCGCCGCGTTCTGCTCGGGCGTGGCCGCCGCAGCCGCCAGCGCCGCACAGGCGCACACGACGCCCAGCGCCGCCTTCATCAGTCGATCTGTCTTCATGTGATCCTCTTTTGTTGACAAAACGGTAGGTGGATAGTATACCATAAGTTTCACCGCCGTGAACGCCTGCTTTTAAGAAGCTGGCGCTCGGCAGGGGTGAGAACTCCCGACTTGACCTGGCCGTCGAGGTAACGATCGAGCGCGGCGGCGGACTTCGCGCAGAAGGCCTCGCTCTCCTCCTTCGTGCACAGCCCCTTCTCCGCGCGCTTGCGCGAACGCGCCATCGCCTTCTTCGCGCCGTCCACCGCCCGCTTCACGGCCGGCGGCACGCGCGGCGTTCCGAAGTCCGCCGCGATGCGCCGCTGCTCCGGCTCGGGAAAGATCGAGAGCGGATACGCCTCGCCCGTCTTCGCCGGCGGAACCGCCAACTCGACCTCCCGCGCCGTCAGCTTCACCGGCCAGCCCGAGACCACGTTCCCCGCGTGATTCGTGTAGCCGCCGACCTCCGCCAGCGCAACGACGGGCAGAAGAAGCGCCAAAAGCGCCGTCACGACGATCCGCCGCGCATCGTCCGCCGTCGAGATCTTCGTCCCAACGGAACGCGCCAGGTCATCGGCCGTCGCGACGCGGCGCTGAAGGTCGTCAGGCATCCGCCACATCCCGACGTTTCCGCGGCAGGGGATCGGGAAGTCGAAGTTGACGACTTCCGACAAGTCCCACCAGTAGGGGTAGCCTTCGTCCCAGAGTTCTTGTCGCGCGCACGCGCACGACCGCAAGGAGGATTCGAGCGGGCGCGGCTCCGCTTCCAGCACGAGGTCGTTGCGGCCGCGTGTCGAATAGTCGCACGCGCCGACGATCTTGCCGGGCCAGTCCTTGACGTCGCTCC
>CAVEDG010000042.1:0-10289 GCA_963614205.1 bacterium
CCACGTGCCCGTATTCAAGGCGCTGCCCGACCTCTACCAGGTCGTGGCCGTGTGCGACATGCTGAAGGAACGCCGCGACATCGTCGAAAAGGACTACCCTTCCGTGCGCACCTACCGGCTGTTGGACGACATGGTCGACGACCCCGAAATCGACCTCATGCTCGTGTCGCTGCCCACGCGCGGGCATGCGGCCTTCGCGCTCGAGAACCTGCGCCGGAACCGCTGGACGGTCGTGGAGGCGCCGCTCGTCACCTCGCAGGAAGACGCCAAGCTGCTGCAGGCCGCCTCCGTGAAGACGCGCGGCAAGCTCTTCACCTACACGCCCGGCCTCTTCTCTCCGGAGTTTCGCCTCGCGCAGGCCGCGCTCGACGACACGCGCCTGGGCTCGATCTTCGAAGTGCGCGTGCGCGTGCAGGACTATCTGCGGCGCGACGACTGGCAGAGCCTCAAGAGCTGTCAGGGCGGCTGCGCGTGGTATCTCGGCCAGGAGGCCCTACTGCAGGCCCTGGCGCTCATGCGCGCCCAGCCCGCGCAGCTCTGGAGCCTCCGTGAAGACGCGCGGCAAGCTCTTCACCTACACGCCCGGCCTCTTCTCGCCGGAGTTCCGCCTCGCGCAGGCCGCGCTCGACGACACGCGCCTGGGTTCGATCTTCGAAGTGCGCGTGCGCGTACAGGACTATCTGCGACGCGACGACTGGCAGAGCCTCAAGAGCTGCCAGGGCGGCTGCGCATGGTATCTCGGCCAGGAGGCCCTGCTGCAGGCCCTGGCGCTCATGCGCGCCCAGCCCGCGCAGCTCTGGAGCGAACTCAAGCGCCTCGTCTCGCTCGGCGACACGGAGGACTTCGCGCACATCGTGCTCAAGTCGCGCGGCGCCGTCACGGCCGACATCGAGCTTTGCGGCGGGCATCTGCCGCCTGCGGAACCTCTCTTCACCGTGCGTGGCACGCGGGGCGTCTTCACCGTGCAGGCCGGCGCCTCCACCGGAAACTACCACATTGTCGATCCGGACTTCAAGTTCACGCGCCGCCGCTCGAGCGTGCGTACGCCGCCGCTCGAAGACCTGCACGAGCAGATTCCCGTGGTCGACGTGCCGGCCACGCTCGCCCAAGAAGCGGAAAGCGGCGACACCGCATTCTGGCGCACCCTGTACACCACAATCCGCACGGCCGCCCCCTTCCCCGTGTCGCTCGACACCGTGGTGGAGACGATCCGCTACATCCAGCTCGTGCAGCGCACGGCCTCCGGCGCGAAATAGAACGCGCTACGCCTGGGGCGTCTCGTCCGCGCGGTAGATGCGCCAGGCCTGCCAGATCGCGAGCAGCGCGAGGAGGGCGAGCAGCATTTCGCCGCCTTCCTCGAGCGCCGTGGCGAGCGCGGAGAGCGCGTCGCTGCCGTCGCCCTTGGGCAGGCCGCGAATGTGGCGCACCCAGGACGGCATGCGGTCGCTCAGCTGCACCATCACGCCGCACGTGCCGAAGCACGCGATCGTCCACGCCACGGGATGCAGGCGGAAGAACTCGCGCACAAGCGCGGGGGAGTAGTAGGCGAGCAGCGCGGCGAACACGCCGAAGAACGCTGCGAAATAGGCGACCACGAATGCCTTCGCCGCCAGCGGTGCGCCCGCGTTCGTGAGAAAGCGCATCTTGAACGCCGTGCCCGTGAGCGGATCGCCGTTGGGCTTCACGAGACCGTAGACGCTGCCGTCCGCGTTGATGACCTGCGGGAAGAGCGCGCGCATCGCCATCACGTGCAGATCCATCTCCTTCACCACCGCCATGAGCGCCACGCACGTCACGGCCGCGCACAGCAGCGTGCGCCGCGCCCGCGAGCCCGTGAACGGACACTTCCACCACACGAGCGGCACGATCGCGAGGAAGAACGGAATCGTGGCGAGCTCGAAGACCGAATAGCCGCCGTCGTCGAAGAAGCGGCGCAGCGTGAGCGGATCGAGGATCAGCCACGTCGCCACGAGCGCGAGGAGTCCGGCCACGAACACGACCGGGCCGAGCATGTAGGGTTTCCAGTGCTTCATCATTATTCGTCCAGCTTTCCCTTGTAGGCCACGCGGCGCACCTTCTGGATGGAGGTGCGTTCGAGCGGGTCCCGTGAAATCACGACCTTGCGCACGCGCTTGTAGTCGGCGAGGTGCTGGCACTGCGCGTGAATGCGCGCGCGCGCCTCCTTCTCGGCCGCCTCCCACGTCACGTCCACGCCGTTGTTCATCTCCTTGAGCAGATCCATGTTGGGGTGCACCACGCAGCCGATCTTCTCGCCCGGCACGCCGCCCGTGAGGTAGCCCACCACCACGCAGTCCGCCACCACGGGATCCGCGCCGATGCGGTTCTCGACCTCCTCGGGGTAGATGTTCTTGCCTTCGCGGTTGACGATGAGCGCCTTCTTGCGCCCGCGGATCGAGATGAGCCCGGCCTCGTCGACGGAGGCGAGATCGCCCGTCTTGAGCCAGCCGCCCTCGTCGAAGGCGTCCGCCGTGGCGGCGTCGTTGTGCCAGTAGCCCTTCATCGTGATCGGGCCGCGCACCTGCAGTTCGCCCACGCCCTGCTCGTTCTGCTCGGCGAGGCGGATCTCGATGTTCGGCAGCTTGTGGCCGATCGTGCCGATCTTCGCCGTCTTCGGCCCGGCGATGGAGACGACGGGCGAGCACTCCGTGAGACCGTAGCCCTCGAACACGGGGATGCCGAGGCGCTTGTAGCCTTCGAGCACGTGGTGCGGACACGGCGCGCCGCCCACGATCATGATGCGCAGCCGCCCGCCCAGGCCCTTGCGCACGTTGGCGCGCACGAGCGCCCCGAGGCCGATCGCCATCAGGAACTTCGCGCGCTTCGAGGCCTTGATCTTCGCGTCGATGCGGTCGAACATCTTCTCCGCGAGCAGCGGCACGCTCATCACGATCGTGGGGCGCAGCACGTGGAGATCCTCGCCGATCGTGTAGAGCGAGCGCACGAACGCCATCTCGCAGCCGCGGAAGAGGCCGAGCACGAAGTTCGTGCAGAACGAGAACGCATGGAAGAGCGGCAGCACCACGAGCAGCGTGTCGCGGCCGTCCACCACGATGCCGTCGAACGCCTGCAGGCCGCCGTCGATGTCCTCGATGAAGTTCGCCTGCGTGAGCATCGCGCCCTTGGGCTTGCCCGTGGTGCCGGAGGTGTAGATCACCGAGGCGACGTCCGCCTCCTGCGCCACGTGGGCCGCGTACCAGGCCGCGTCGCCGCGCGCCTTCTCGCGCGTGGCGGGGTCGTCGCGCAGCGCGGCGTAGTCGTAGACCGCCACGGCGCCGTCGCGCAGCGGCTCGAAGGTCTTGCCGGCGCCGTCCACGAGCACCACGGCGCGCAGGTCGGGCAGCTCGGGCGCGATGAGGCGCATGAGGTCGAGGTGCGCCTTGTCCGTCGTCACCACGACCGCGCCGGCGTCCTTCAGGATGTAGGCGACTTCGGCGCTGTGCAGCTTCGGGTCGAGCGGCACCACGCTCACGCCCGCGCCGCTGCACGCGAGATAGGCCTCCATCCACTCGGGACTGTTTCCGAGCATGAGCGCCACGTTCTCCACGCCGGGCTTGAGCGCGAAGCGCGGCCCGTAGGCCTCGGCCACGGCGCGCACGCCGTCGAGGAACTCCGCCCACGTGCGCGTGTGCCATTCCTTCGCCACGCTGTAGCGCAGCGCCACGGCCTGTGGCGTCTCACGTGCGTTTTTCTCCAGATAGGAACGAATTGTCTTGGTCATCGTCGTACCCCATTTTTCACAGAGGAGTTTATCAAAATCGGCCGTTCCGTTCAAGGGAAGCGCCCGAATGCGGTCAAAGGATCACGAAAACGGTCGAGGAGCGGCCGCTGGGCGCGCGCCACGAGCGCGCCCGCCTCCAGCGCGCGGCACGCGGCCTCGAGTTCGCGCGCGTCGAGCGCGAGCGCGGCCGTGGAAAGCGCGTCGGCCACGGCGCCCGTGCGCGCCCGCGCCCAGCTCTGCGCCCAGCGCGTGGCCGGGCCGCCGCGCCGCACGTCAAGGATGTGCTCGCCGCGCAGCTCGAAGCCGCTGCCCGACAGCGCGCCCGCCGTCAGCGTCAGCACGGTCTCCCGCCGCGTACGCGGCTTCCACGCGCCGCCTACGCCGAGCGCCCACGGCCCGCCGCTGACGACCTGCGTGGAGGTGCCCGCGTCAAGCAGCCAGTCGTGCAGGTCGAATTGGTCGCCCGTCAGCAGCGCCGCGCACGCGTCGAGCGCGTAGCCCTTGCCGATGCCGCCGAAGTCGAGCGCCACGGGCGCCGTCGCCCCGGCCTTCACGCCCACGCGCCGATGGTCCACGTCGAGCGTGAGCGCGCCGAAGTTCCGCGCCGCCACCGTCGGGTCGAACGCGCCGCCCGTCGCCGCGCCCACCTCCGCGCACGTCACGAGAACGTCCATCGTCTCGCGCGCCACCGTCGCCACCTCGCCCGGCCCCAGCGCGCGGATCACCGCCACGTCGCTCGTGTCGTTGAAGCGCGAGAGCAGCAGCTCCAGCTCGTCGATCCGCGCAAAGCACGCCGCCGCCGCGGAGGCGCACAGCGTCGCATCCGCGTTGGAAATGCCAAAGGACACCGAAAACTCGGTGTCCATGGCCCGGTGGGCGTAGCGTGTCATCTGTCAGCGCGTCGAGTTCCGTTCCCGGCAGCACAGCGCGCAGACGAGCGCGCTCAGCGCGGCGAAGGCGAGCGCCGCGAGGCGGTGGCTCCACAGCAGGACGTCCTGCCCGTGCGAGCCGAACACCGTCATCATCGGCATCACCGCCGTAAACACCGTGGCCGCCGCGAAGAACGTCCATGCCGCCCAGGCGCAGGCGAGCGCGAGCGTGCGCTCCGTGCGTTCCGCCGCGCGCATGCCCGCAATGAGCGCCGCGCTCACCGCGAGGCCGCCGCCCGCGACCATGTGCAGCACGAGCGCCCAGCCGGCCATCGCCCCGCACAGCCAGCCGATCAGGCCGGAGAGCACGAGGTAGGCGAGGCACGCCACGAAGCCCACGTCCACAATCCACTTCGCAAGCCCCCACGCGAAGCACGTGGTGTGCGCGGCGATCCACTTTCCGAGGCGGTTGAGCGCCGCCGCCGCGGCCGCCGCCACGAAGAGGCAGAGCAGCGCGAACACCGTCCAGAGCACGACCTTGAAGAGCGGACGCATCGCGAACGTGGTGCCGAGCGTGGCGTAGTAGAAGCCGTCCACCTTCAGGAGGTCGGCCTGCTTCACGGTCGGCTCGTTGCCGTCGACCACGGGGCTGAGCGGCGCGATCTCGCCGAGGAAGAAGGCGGAGTCGGCGGTGTGGCACGCCGCGCACGTCACGGGCGCCGCGCCGCGCGCCTGCCGCGCCGGACGCACGTCGTGGCCGAACGCCCACGACACAGGCTGCGCCTCGGGCGCCCCCGCCGTCGTCACGAGCGCGCCGCCCGCGTCGAGCGCGTAGACGAGCCCGCCCGCCACGTAGCGCACGGTCGGGCCGGCGTTCTTCAGCGCCACCTGGATCTTCGCCCGCGTGATCGCCGTGTCGTTGCTCACGGCGGCAAAGGCGTTGCTGGTCATGAGCCGCGCCGCGTCCGGCGCGAGCGGCGTAAGCGCGCCCTTCGCGTCCGCGCGGTAGAAGCCGCTCGGCCACATCATGCGCCGGGGCTCGATCACGCCCTGCTCGTTGCGCACGAACACGGGCTCGAGGATCGCGGGCGTGTCGGTCGCCCACTGGGCGCGGCCGTACACGCCGATGCGGTTGGCGCGCGCCGTGCGCACCTGCGCGGGCGCACCGCCCTCCGTCACGCCGGCGTGGCACACCGTGCACGCGAGCGTCTTGAAATGGACGAGCGGGATGCCGGCGTGCACGGGCTTCGGCCCGGCGCCGTCCTTGCCCGTGTGGCACGCCGCGCACGACGTGGTTTCCACGCGGTGATCCATGCCGTTCACGTGGCAGTCCACGCAGCGCAGGCCGCGCTGCAGATGCACGTCGCCCGCGATGACGTGGGACGGCATGCCCTTCTGCGACACGCCGTGGCAGGCGAGGCAGTTGGCGTTCTGCGGCTTGCCCACGTCGAAGACGCAGCGGCCCTTCGCGTCGAACTTCGCGTGGTCGTAGGTCGTCGTCTCGGGCACCTTGAAGAGGTGGTCATCGGGATTCTCGGCGGCGACCCAGCTGGACTCCAGCCGCGAGTTCATGCCGCCCACTTCGCCGAGGCCGGAGGCGGCCGTGGCCGCACCCTGCCAGTTTTCGCGGCACACCTGCCGCACCCACTCGCTCGAATCGTAGCCGGTCTGCTGGTGGCACGCGAGGCAGTTGGGCTCGAGCGGACCCGTCACGAACCAGCGCTGGCGCTCGTGCGCGACTTCGTTGAGCGCGTTCGTGTCGCACGCGATGCCGCCGCCGGGGAAGTGGCGGCCGAAGAGCTTCGTCCACTGCCAGCACGACAGCCCCACGTCGGCGGGCCGCCACGCGCCGGCCTGGCCGTGGAGGGAGAGCGGAATCGCCGTGCCGAGGGCCTCGTCCGCCAGGAACCAGGGCTCGCCGTCGTGCGCGGCGGGCGCGTCGTTGAGGTCGAGCCCGGTGCGGAAGTGGCTGCCGCGGTGCAGCGCCGCCACGTCGTGGCACTGGCCGCACGTCTGCTTAAGGGAGATCGGGCGCGGCAGATTCGCCAGGGGCGACACCTTCTCGCCATCCGCATCGCGCGGCGCGAGCTTGTGGACGGGCACGGTGCGCCCGCCGTTCCAGTGGGAAGACGGCGTCGCCGCCATTCCGGGAAGCGCCGCGAGGGCGACGAGCGCCGCAAGGGGCGCGAGAAGGTGCGGAGTCATGTTACTTCTTCTCCTCGTCCTGGGTTGCCAGGGAGAAATTCCAGACGTCGGCCGAGCGACAGGCGTCGATGAGCCCCATGAGCTTGTCGTAGTTCACGTTCTTGTCGGCGCGGATCACCACGGGCTGGCCGGGATAGAGCTTGGCGATGCGCGTGAGGCGCGCCGTGACGTCGGCGAGCGAGAGTTTGTTGCCGTTCACCGTGACGTCGCCCGCCTCGGAGAGATTGAGGATGATCTCGCCCGGCATGCGCCCCGGCACCGTGGAGGACTTCGCGGTGGGCAGGGCGATCGCGACCTCGGTCTCCCACTGGGAGAAGACGCTCGAGGTCACGAAGAAGCACAGCAGCAGGAAGATGACGTCCATGAGCGACGTCATCTGCAGCGTGGGCGCCGACCGGCGCGCGTTGCGGCGGAAGTTCATCAGAACGCCTTTCGCAGAATGACCGCGAGCGATTCAAGCGCCGCGATGCGCTTGGCCGTGCGCCGCCGCAGGAAGGCGTGGCACGCGAGGCACGGGATGGCGATCACGAGGCCGAACACCGTGGTGATGATGGCCTGCGACACGCCTGCGGCGAGCACGACCGGCTTGGCGTTCGCCGCCACGTCGCTCGCAATGCCGCCGAACGCCTGGAACATGCCGAGCACCGTGCCGAGCAGACCCACGAGCGGCGCGAGGCCGGCGATGTCGGCGAGCCAGTCCACGGCCGCCTGCAGCTGTTCCGCCACGTGCGCGCCGGCCGTCTCGACCGCCTGCGACACGTCCACGCGCTGCCCCGGGGCGACGCCGCGCACCGCATCGAGCGCGGCGAGCGTGAGCGCCGAGAACGCGCACGGCCGCCGTTCGCAGAGGCGCCTCGCCTCGCCGTGGTCGCCCACCTGCAGCTTGCTGAACACGTCGCTCATCAGCGACCGCGGCGTCAACGCCGAGCGCCGCTGCGCGAACAGCAGGTAGAGCACGATCGCCAGGGCGATCACCGAAAGGCCCGCGAGCACCCACATCAGGGGGCCGCCGTAGTTCCAGGCCTGAGCCAACGTCATTCCAGTCTCGTTCATCCGAGCAGTTCCTTTGTCTTGTTTGCGAACGCGGCCGCGCGTGTGGCGACCGTGCTGCGGAGCGTTTCCACGCGCCCAACATAGAGCGCGTAGTCCAGACCGGCGGTTGCGCCGGCATGGGTTTTCGCCGCGACTGCGGCGTCGGGATCCTCCGTCGAGAGGATCTCAAGATGATCGCGCACCTGATGGTACGCCTCGCGCCAGGGCGTGCCGGCCGCGACCTTGCGCAGCGCCACGTCCGTGGCGAACACGCCCGGGATGAACCCGGCGCGCAGTTTCGCCTCGTCCACGCTCATGCCGCGCACGACCTTGGCGAGAATGCGCAGCGTGGTGCGCGTGATCGCCAGGCCCTTCATGTAGAGGCCCTTGCTGTCCTGCAGGTCGCGGTTGTAGCCGCCGGGCATCGCGTGGAGCGTCGAGAGGGCCGCCGTGGCGAGGCCGAGCGTCTGCGCCGTCTTGGAGCGCACGAGCTCGAGCACGTCGGGGTTGTACTTCTGCGGCATGATCGAACTGCCCGTGCAGTAGGCGCGCGGCAGCGTGAAGTAGCCGAACTCCGGCATCGAGAAGAGGATCGCGTCCTCCGCGAGGCGCGAGAGCGCGGCCATGAGCTGCGCGAGCGCGGAAAGCAGAGCCGCCTCGTCCTCGCCACGCGCCATCGACGCGCCGAACACGTTGTGGAGCGGCCGCGCGAAGCCGAGCAGGTCGCTCGTGCGCTGCCGGTCGAGCGGCAGCGGCACGCCGTAGCCGGCCGCGCTGCCGAGCGGACACGCGTCGTTGATCGCGTAGGCGGCCTCGAGGTTCGCCACCTGGTCGAGGATCATCTCCGCGTGCCCCGTGGCCCACACGCCCACCGAGCTCGGCATCGCCGGCTGCAGGTGCGTGCGCCCCACCATCGGCACGCGGTCGTGCGCGCGCCCGAAGGCGACGAGCGCCTCCGCGAGATCCGCCACCTCGCCTTCGAGGCCCAGCAGCTGGTCCTTGATGTGCAGGCGCACGTCCACCGCCACCTGGTCGTTGCGACTGCGGCCCGTGTGGATCTTCTTGCCGAGGTCGCCGAGCGTCTCCGTGAGGCGCGTTTCCACGGCCATGTGCACGTCCTGATCCTGCTCGCGCACGACGAAGGTCTTGTCCGCGACCACGGCCGCGAGCGCGGCGCGCACCTGCGCGGCCTCCTCCTTCGTCACCACGGGCGGCGTGACGGGCATCTCCGAAAGCATCGTGACGTGGGCCGCCGTGCCGAGGCAGTCCCACTTCACAAGGTCCATGTCGAGCACGGGATCGTCCCCGACCGTGTAGGCGAGGATGTCCGGATCGACGTCACCGGTTATCGTCTTTTCTGTCTTCATTCAAGATCTCGTTCAGCAGCGCCTCCGCCTCGTCCAGCAGCGGTCCCAGCCGCTCGGGGTCGTCCCCGCGCGCCAGGGCCGTCAGGAAGCGGCGGTAGGCGTCGGCCGCGGCGCCCAGCTGCGGGCCGCGTCCGATGGCGCAAAACGGCATCTCCCGTGCCTTTCGGGCGGCGGCGGCGCGCAGACCAGGATCGTCGGCGGCGCGCGGAATCGCCTCCCGGAAAGTCCAGGCGGTGCGTTGCACGCTATTAGTTGTATCAAATTTTTCGGGATAAAGCAAGAGGCGCGAGGCAAAGACCCTGCGATCCCAGGCGCTGGCGTGGCCGGGCGTGAGCACGGATCGGGTGAGCCGCGCCAGGCGTTCGTCGTGCGCGCGGTCCTGCAGATCGGGCTCCCGCTCGCCCGTGAGATCGGCCGCCAGACGCGCGCCGTCGAACGTCCGCCCCGCCGCGAAGTCCTCGAGCGCGGCGAGGAAGAGACGCTTCTCGCGCAGCCATGCCACGACGTAGCCGCACAGCGCCGCGTCGTCGCCCGCGCCGGGCTTCAGATCGCGGCAGAGCACGGGAAAGTAGGGCAGCCGCGCCTCGCTCCAGATCGTGAGCACGGTCTGCTTGTCGGCGTCCACCGTCGCGCGGTCGAGCCCGCGCAGCGCGCCAAAGACCATCCAGGCCGGCATCTCGGCGGCGGGCCGCGTCGCCTTCGCCGCGCGGGCGCGGTCGATCCAGCAGCGGAAGTAGCCCTTCACGATCGCGTAGCGCAGGGCCTCAAGGTCGGAGAAGCCCGGCGACGGCAGCCAGATGTGCGTGATCGCCGCGCCGCCGCGCCGCCCCGCGCGCGAAATCACGCGCACGTCGTTCGTCGTGCCGTTCTGCGCGTGGATGAGCAGCCCCACCTCGCCGCGCGGCATCTCAAGCCCGTAGACGCGCTCGACGTCCCGCACAAGCCGCGTCGTGAACTGCAGAATCGGCAGACGGAACCCCACCGGATCGCCGGGCACGTCGGCCGCCACCACCTCCACAAGGCCATTCGCCCCCGTGGCGACCTTCGGCAGATCCGCCACCCGCTTCCGCGGCGGCG
>CAVEDG010000043.1:0-10268 GCA_963614205.1 bacterium
AAGCGGACGGCGACATCGACGACGCCGTTCGTCGGGGCGAGCTGCGTGAAGAACACGCGCGTGAGGCCCGGGTTCGGCGATTCATCCGGACCCGGCACGGCGGAGACGTCCTCCGCCACCCACTGCGCATGGCGGTCGGCCGCCGTGAGCGTGAGCTCCACGGGTTCGCCATCCATCGCCTTCTGCGCGAGCGTGAGCACGTTGCGCTCGATAGTCTTTACGCGCGCGGGCGTGAGCATCTGCCAGCGCACGACGTCGCGGTTGTGAAGTCCTTCGAGGTGGTCTTCCAGAATATAGCCGCCGCCCGGCAGGAGCGTGCCCGTGCGCGTGACGCGCGTGGCGCCGGGGTAGACGGGCGTGAGGTCGTACGTGACCGTGCTCAGCGGTTCGTTCGTGAACGCCACCACGGTCGCCCGGCCCGCCACGTAGGGGCATGCGGCGTTGATCTGCAGGATGTTGTGGCTTTCGGGGCCGAGGCGGAAGACCTTCCAGCGCGGCGAACCCTGCGCGAGATCCCAGATGTTGATCTTGCGCTCGGAGGATTCCATGCGGAAGTAGTCCTCGCTGCCGATGTCGCACGCCCAGCGCGCGCCCTTGGCGTCGAGCACGAACGAGCCGATGTCGAGGTGGCCGTGCGGCACCTGCGCCGTTCCGCCCTTGAGCCCCACGAACCAGGCGTTCGCGTCCCAGCCCGTGCGCTGCACGGAGACGGGCACGACGCCGGGGATCACGCGGCAGAGCGGCGTGTCGGGTCCCTGCGCCGCGAGAGCCGCCTCCGCATCCATCCAGAGCAGCGCGAGCGGGAAGAGGCGCTGGAAGGCGCGGCGCGGCGTGAGGTTGAGCGGCGCGCGGTCGGCGCACTGCGCGCGGTAGAGCGGCCGCGCGAAGCGCGCGAGCGTGTCGGGACGGTTGAAGCGGCGCGCGAGCCACCAGCTGCAGGCCTCCACGCCGCGGCGCGCGAGGCGGTCCTGGCGCGGCGAGATGCCGGCGTCCGCGTAGTTGAAGAGCAGACCCGTGGGCCCTGTGAGCGAATCGAGGTAGTCGGCGCTCGCCTTGAAGCCCGGCAGATCGCAGAGGCCGAAGTCCGTGCCGAACACGCGCTCGACCGCGTCGATCGTCACGACGTTGAACGTCATCGCGTAGCTCCAGTACTGGGCGGGGCCTTCGGCGAAGCCGCCCGCCGGCGCAAACGCCTGCATGGGCCGCGGCAGCGCCGTGATCGCCCGCACGAGAATCTTCTCCGCGAGCGCGGGCTCCTCGTCCATCACGGCGATCGCGCCGGCCGCGAGGCCGCCGTGGCACACCTGCCCCCAGTTGTTGGCCGCGTTCACCCAGCCGCCCGTCTTCGGCCCGCCCGTCTTCGCGTCGCGCAGGCCGTTTGCGACGAGGCCGGCCTTCAGCGCGGCGCGCTGCGCGGGCGTGAGCGCGTCGTACAGCCAGTCGTAGGCGATCGCCACGGCGAGCGTCATCTCGGCGGTGTCGAGGAAGTGCGCGGGATTCCAGTCGCGGAAGGCGCACACGGTCTCGGCCTCCGCGATCGCGCGCGCGGCGTAGCGCGTGTCGTCCGTGAGGCGGTAGGCCATCGCGAGCGCCGTGATGCGCTCGAGCGCGCGTTGGGAGACGGTGAGCAGGCGCCTGCCTTCGAGCACGCGGCGCGGCAGGGGCGCGCGCCGCAGCTGATCCGCCACGAAGACCACGCGCTCGCGGCCGAGGCGCACGAGCTCGTTCGTGGAGGCGCGCACGCGCGCAAAGGCGTCGGCGTCCGCCAGCAGGCGCGGGTGCGGTGCAGGCGCGGCGGCCAGGCGGTCGTGCACGGTCATCTGCACGTAGTCCGCCCACGGCGTGGCGCCGCAGGCGAGGGCGAGGAACAGGGCGAAGAGGGCGAGGAGCGTTTTCTTCATGGCAGAATCTCACTGGGCGCGGGGGTGGGCCTTCATGTATTCGTCCTTGAGACGTTCGATCGAGACGTGGGTGTAGATCTGGGTGGTGGCGAGCGAGGCGTGGCCGAGCATTTCCTGCACGCTGCGCAGATCCGCGCCCGAATCGAGCAGATGCGTGGCGAAGCTGTGGCGCAGTTTGTGCGGCGAGAGGTCGGCGGGCAGGTCGGCGGCGGCGAGCCACACCTTCATGCGGCGCTCCACCTCGCGCGGCGAGAGCGCGCCGCCGCGGTCGTTCAGGAACACGGGCGCGTCGTCCAGCGCGCCGTCGGGCCAGATCTCCGCCGCCTTCTCGCGCATGATCCTCAGCGCCTTGCGCGCGGGCTTGCCGAGAATGCACAGGCGCTGCTTCGCGCCCTTGCCGGTGACGACCACGCCGCCGCGGGCGAAGTCGATCTGCCGCCACACGAGCGGCGTGATTTCGGAGATGCGGCAGCCCGTGGAGTAGAGCGCCTCGAAGACGGCCGTGTCGCGCAGATGCACGTACTCGTCGACCGCCGAGGTCTCGAGGCCGGCGGCCCGGCGCTGGCGCAGGTCGTCGCGCGGCGCGGCGAGAAAGCGGTTCACCTCTTCGACGGTGAGCGTGCGCGGCAGCGTGCGCGGCAGTTTCGGCCCGCGCAGGCCGTGGAACGGATTCGTCGCCGCGAGGCCCTCGCGCGCGAGGAAGGCGTAGAAGGCGCGCAGCGAGGCGAGCTTGCGCCGCGTGGTGGTGGCGCGCGCGCCGTCCTGCGCGAACAGCATGAGGAAGTTGCGCGCGTCCTCCACCGTCGCCCGCGCCCAGGGGAACGGCGCGGCGGCCTCGGCGCCCCAGCGGAAGGCGGCGAACTGCGCGACGTCCTGCTCGTAGCCCGCCGCCGTGTGCGCGGAGGCGTTGCGCTCCGCGAGCAGGTGCGCGCGGAAGCGGCGCACGGCGTCGTCGCCACGCGCCGCCGCATTCACCGGGCATGGCGGCTTGAGGCCCACGGTCAGGCTTCGTCCTGGTCGGCGCTGCGGGCGGCGCGGCGCAGTTCGGCGCGCACGTCCTTCTTCGCGTCGCTTTCCGCGTTCACGGGCGCGACGCGCATCTGCAGGTCGCGCAGGCCGAGCTTGTCGGCGACTTCCTCGAAGTCCGGCATCTGGTCCTTGTAGGTCACGCACACGCGGCGCAGCGCGAGCGCCTGGCGCGGCGAGAGCGAGCTGCGGCGCGCGTACTGGTCGCGGAGGGAGGAGACGAATTCCGCGTCGTCGTACGTGCGGCGGCCGCGGCGCACGGGCTCCTTCCAGACCTTCACCTCGGCGAGCAGCTTGAGCAGCCCCGGCACGGCGGGATCCACGGGCGCGGCCTCGAAGCCGTCGGGCACGAACGGCATGAGCTTCTTGCGCACGTCTTCCGCGTCCGGCAGCGCACCCGCGTTTTCGCCCACGCTGCGCGCGAGGATCTGGAACTGCTTCTCGGAGAGCGGGCGGCCGCGGTCGACCTGTTCGCGCAGGGAGTTGAGGAACGGGTTCTTCGTGAGCCCGCCGATGCGGTCGATCGTCTGGAAGCACCACTTCACAAGCTCCTCCGGCGGCGCGTTCTTCACGCGGCCCAGCTCGCCGCCGTAGCCGAGCGTGATGAGGCGCATCTCGGCGTCGGCGATCTGTTCGCGGTAGCCGATCGCGAGCTTCACGAGCGCCTGCAGCTGGCGCGTGGTGAGCGTCTGCGGCTTTTCGGCGAGGCGCTTGCGCACGGTCTCCATGAAGCCATGGTCGTCGTAGACGCGCATGCCGGCCTTCGTGGCGGGCCGCCACGTCTTCACCTCGTCGAGCAGCTCGAGCAGCTGGGTGAACTTCTCCGGCGGCGGCGGCGGCTCCTTCGCCGCATCCAGCCAGGCGTTGAACTTCGCGTAAAAGTCGGAGAGCATGCCGTTGCCGTTGATCGCGCCCGCCTCGATCTTGTCGAGCTCCTCCTCCATCTGGGCCGTGTAGCCCACGTTGAAGAGCGGCTCGAGCTTCTTCACGAGCCAGTCGTTCACGTCCATGCCGCGCTTCGTGGGCACGAGCTGGCGCGATTCGCGCGTCGTGTACTGGCGGTCCACGAGCGTCTCGATCGTCTGCGCGTAGGTGGAGGGGCGGCCCACGCCGTTCTCCTCGAGCGCCTTGACGAGCGACGCCTCGCTGAAGCGCGCCGGCGGCTTCGTCTCCTTGCGGTCCGAGAGCCAGCGCCGCGCCACAAGGGCGTCGCCTTCCGCGAGCGGCGGCAGTTCCTTCACCTCGTCGCTCTCCTCGTCGTCCGGCTCCGGCGCCTTGACGCCCCGCGTCTTCTTCGCCGCGTTCATCACGGCGAGGAAGCCCTCGAAGTCGACCTTGGTCGTGGACGCCGTGAAGAGGTAGCTGTGCTGCATCTCCTCCTTCACGGCCTCGAGCCCCACGGTCGTCAGCGACAGGCGCGCGTCGGTCATCTGCGACGCCACGAACCGGCGCCAGATGAGGTCGTAGAGCTTGAGGCTCGGCGCGTCAAGCCCCTCGAGCGCGGCGGCGGTCTTCGCGACGTCCGTGGGGCGGATCGCTTCGTGCGCCCCCTGCGCACCGGCCTTGGACTTGTAGAAGTTCGGCTTCTCCGGCACGAACGCCGCGCCGAACTCCCGCCCGATCAGCTCGCGCGCCGCCTTCTGCGCCACGGCCGCGATGTTCACGCTGTCCGTACGCATGTAGGTGATGAGACCCTCTTCGTAGAGTTTCTGCGCGAGGCCCATCGTGCGCTTGGGCGAGAAGCCGCACAGGCTCGACGCCGCCTGCTGCAGCGTGGACGTGGTGAACGGCGGGTACGGATGGCGCGTCTTGGGCTGCGTCTTCACCGAGGCGACGCGCAGCGAGGCGCCGTCGAGGTCGCCCACGAGCATGGCCGACTCGCCCTGGTCGCGCACGTCCGGCTTCTTGCCGTCGAGGCGCGCGAGCTTCGCGATGAACGGCGCGCCCTTCGCGCCCTTGGCGGCCTCCACGCCCAGCACCCAGTAGCTGACCGGCGTGAACGCCTGGATCTCGCGCTCGCGCTCCACGAGCAGGCGCAGCGCCACGCTCTGCACGCGCCCCGCGCTGAGCGAGTAGCCGTACTGCAGGTTCTTCCACAGGAACGGCGACACCTTGAAGCCCACGAGCCGGTCGAGGATGCGCCGCGCCTCCTGCGCGTCCACGCGCGCCATGTTCACCTCGCCGGGATGCGCCACCGCGTCGCGCACCGCGTTGGCCGTGATCTCGTTGTACGTCACGCGGTGCACGGGCTTGCCCTTCGTCTCCTTGGCCAGCACTTCGCCCAGGTGCCACGCGATCGCCTCTCCCTCGCGGTCAGGGTCGGACGCCAGAAAGACTTCGTCCGCCGCCGTGGCCGCCTTGCGCAGATCGCCCACCACCTTCTTCTTGTCCGGCGAGATCTCGTAGCTCGGCGTGAATTGCCAGGCGTTCTCCTTGCCCTTCTCCGGCGTGATCGTGATCGACAGTCCCTTCTTGGGCAGGTCGCGAATATGCCCCACGGACGGCATCACGGTGAACTCGCTGCCGAGATACTTGCCAATCGTCTTCGCCTTTGCGGGCGACTCCACAATCAAAAGCTTCTTGCTCATGTTTCTTCCTTCAATGCAGACAGATAGTTTACGACAAGTGCGCGCGAAAGTAAAGAGGTTCGCTTCGCTAACAAGCCTTGACGCGGTTGCCGGGCAGGAACTTGATGCGGCCCTTGAGGCGCAGGCCCACGAGAAGCGCGTTCACGCGCGCGGCGTTGATCTTCACCGCCCGCGCCAGCGCGTCCACGCCGACGCCGCCCTCCGGGATCGCCGCGAGCACGGCCGCCTCCTCCAGCGAAATGGCGGCCGGCACGGCGGGCGCCGCAGCCGCCGTCCCTCCGGGCGCGGGGCGCGGCGCGGCGGGTGCGGGATGCGCGGGGCGCGCGGCGGGCTTCGGCGGCGCCGTCATCTTGCCGAGCGGCGTGAGCTCCTCCAGCACGTCGTCCACGCTCGTCACCATGCGCGCGCCTTCGCGGATGAGGTGCAGACAGCCTTCGGAGGTTTTCCAGTCGATGCGCCCCGGCACGGCCATCACGGCGCGCGCCTGTTCCAGCGCGCGCATGCACGTGATGAGCGTGCCGCTGCGCAGGGGGCACTCCACCGCGACCACGCCGCGCGAAAGCCCCGAGACCACGCGGTTGCGCTGCGGGAAGGTCTGCGGATCGGGGCTGCGCCCAAACGGGAACTCGCTCACCACGCAGCCGCCGTGCTCGACCATCTCCCGCGCAAGGCCCCGGTTCTCGGAGGGGTAGAACATGTCGAGCGCGCCGCCGAGCACGCCCACCGTGGCGCCATGGCCCGCAAGCGCGCCGCGGTGCGCGGCCGTGTCGATGCCGCGCGCAAGCCCCGAGACGACGACCCAGCCGCGCTGCGCGAGCCCGAACGCGAAGCGCTCCGCCACGTCGCGCCCATACGCCGTGGCGCCGCGCGTGCCCACGAGCGCCACGCTCTGCCGCGCGAGCGCCGTCGCGTCGCCCACCACGTAGAGCGCGAGCGGCGGCGAGGCGATCGTCTTCAGCTGGGGCGGATAGTCGGGATCGATCTCCGTGACGAGGCGCACGTGCATCTTCTCGGCGCGCGCGAGCTCGCGTTCCCAGTCCGGCACGCGGCCTTCCCAGTCCACCTTCTGCGGATAGCGGTCATACGCCTCGGCCACGCTGCCGCCCGCCTCCGCGGCGAGACGCGCCACCGTCACGGCCCCCACTTCGGGAATCATGTTGAAGGCGATTCGTGCTTCTCGTTCCGTCATGTCGTTCATCCTTTCCGTTGCAGCGCAAATAGAATAGCAGAAATTCGGACGGAGAGGTTTCAAATCGACCTCAAACTTTCATCAAATTTTCATGAGGTCGCCAAGACGAAAAAAACGCCGGCCACTCGGCCGGCGTACCATGAAGATGGCAGTCCCAATGAGAGTCGAACTCATCTTACAGGCATGAAAAGCCCGTGTCCTAGCCGATAGACGATGGGACCGTATGGAGAGAACGCGAAATAGTTTACCATATCCGCGCCGCCCGCGCAAGCGGCTCGTACTCGCATTTTGCAACGCGGCCAAGCAAACACACCCATTACCCGAAATCTTTGCCACTTACTAGGCAAACGCGGCGCATTTTGGTAAACTAATGCGCGTTTTTTCGGTACAAAGAGAGTTCACAGCCATGAAGGTGTGCAAATTCGGCGGCAGCTCGCTCGCGGACGCGAAGCAGCTGACCAAGGTCATCGACATCGTGCTTGCGGATCCGCAGCGGCGAATGGTCGTGGTATCCGCGCCCGGCAAGCGCAGCAAGACCGACACGAAGGTGACGGATCTTCTCATCGCGCTCGCCCAGGCCGCGCTCGACAAGGCGGACACGGACGCGCCGCTCGCCGCGGTGCTCGCGCGCTATGCCTCCATCGCGCACGACCTCGACCTCGGCGAAGACATCGTGCGCGAGATCGAGGCCGACCTCACCGCGCGCCTCGCGACCTCCCGCAAGGACGCGGGCGTGTTCATGGATACGCTCAAGGCCGCGGGCGAGGACAACAGCGCCAAGCTCGCCGCCGTCGCCTTCCGCCGCCGCGGCGTCAAGGCCCGCTACGCCAACCCCAAGGACACCGGCATGATCCTCGAGGGCGAGAGCGGCAACGCCACGCTCGTGGACGATTCCTATCGCCGCCTTGCGCGCGCCTTCAGCGACTTCGAGGGCATCGTGATCTATCCCGGCTTCTTCGGCTACCGCAAGGACGGCACCGTGGCCACGTTCCCGCGCGGCGGCAGCGACATCACCGGCTCCATCCTCGCCGCCGCCGTGCGCGCCGACGTGTACGAGAACTTCACGGACGTCGACAACGTCTATCCCGTCGACCCGCGCATCGTGCCCGAGGTCACCGAGGGCATCACCACGATGACGTACCGCGAAATGCGCGAGCTCTCCTACGCGGGCTTCGGCGTGTTCAACGACGAGGCGATCGCGCCCGCCGTGCAGGGGCGTATCCCGATCAACGTGCGCAACACGAACCGGCCCTCCGAACCCGGCACGATGATCCAGCAGAGCCGCCGCGTCATGCCCGGCACCGTGACGGGCATCGCCGCCGCCGACGGCTTCTCGAACATCATCATCGACAAGTACCTCATGAACCGCGAGGTCGGCTTCACGCGCAAGGTGCTCGCCATCCTCGAGGAGGAGGGCGTCTCGTACGAGCACATCCCGAGCGGCATCGACTCGATCTCCGTGCTCATCCGCGGCGCGCGGTTTACGTCCGCCAAGGAGAAGCGCGTGGTGGCGCGCATCAAGCGCGAGCTTGCGCCGGACAGCGTGATCGTGACGCACGACTACGCGGTGATCATGGTCGTGGGCGAGGGCATGGCGTTTTCAAGCGGCATGCTCGCCAAGGCCACGGGCGCGCTCGCCGAACACGGCATCAACATCTCGATGGTCAACCAGGGCGCGAGCGAGATCTCGTTCATGATCGGCATCCGCGGCGAAGATCGCGACAAGGCCGTGCGCGCGCTGTATACGGCGTTTTTCGAGAAGTAGTTGGTAGTTGGTAGTTGATAGTTGGTAGTTGAGAGTTGGTAGAGAAGGAGTTTTGAGAGATGAAGAAGACGACGAAGAAAGAGACGAAGAAGGCGGTTGAGAACAAGGTGACGGCGGTGATCGAGCTGCGCATCACGCCGGCCAAGGACACGGGCTTCGCGAAGATCGCGCAGCGCGTGGCGCGCTTCCCGCAGGTGGAGGCGTGCTTCCTCATGAGCGGCGCCTACGACCTGCTCGTGTTCGTGACGGGCGCGTCGCTGCAGGACGTGGCGCTCTTCGTCTCGGCCGAGCTCTCCACCATCGACGGCGTGCTCTCCACCGCCACGCACTTCATGCTCAAGACGTACAAGGCGCAGGGCCTGCTCGCCGAATTCGCCGCCGACAACCGTCTGCCCGTCGTCTGAGGCGCAGGAAGGCGGTCGACGGCATGTCCAGAAACTTCATCGCGCGCCACGTGGCCGCGCTGCCGAAGTCGGGGATCCGCAAGTTCTTCGACATCGTGGCGCAGCGCAAGGACGTGGTGTCGCTCGGCGTGGGCGAGCCGGACTTCGACACGCCCTGGCACATCTCGCGCGCCGCGATCACGGCGCTCGAGGACGGCGCCACGCACTACACCTCCAACCTCGGCACGCCCGCGCTGCGCCAGGCCATCGCCGCCTACGTGGCGCGCCGCTTCGAGGCCACCTACGACTGGCAGAAGCAGATCCTCGTCACGGTCGGCGTGTCGGAGGCGATCGACCTCGCCATCCGCGCCATCACCGAGCCCGGCGACGAGATTCTCTACCACGAGCCCTGCTTCGTCTCCTACGCGCCCACGATCCGCATGGCGCACGGCACGCCCGTGTGCGTGGAGACGCGCGTGGAGGACGAGTTCCGCCTCACCGTCGCCGCGCTCGAGGCGAAGGTCACGCCGCGCACGAAGGCGCTGCTGCTCAACTTCCCGTGCAACCCCACCGGCGCCACGCTCACGCGCGCCGACCTCAAGGCCATCGCGAAGTTCGTGCTGAAGCACGACCTGCTGCTGCTGGCGGACGAAGTCTACTCCGAGCTCACCTACGACGGTCACATCCAGAGCTTCGCCTCGCTGCCCGAGCTGCGCGACCACCTCGTGCTGCTCAACGGCTTCTCGAAGAGCTGGGCCATGACGGGCTATCGCCTCGGCTACGCCTGCGGGCCGCACGACGTGATCGACACGATGATGAAGATCCACCAGTACGGCATCATGAGCGCGCCCACGCTCGCGCAGGCCGCCGGCGTGGAGGCCATGAACAACGGCGACGACGACGTGGCCCGCATGCGCGCCGAATACCGCCGCCGCCGCGACTTCCTCGTGGGCGCCCTCAACGACATGGGGCTCCGCACCGTGATGCCCAAGGGCGCGTTCTACGTGTTCCCCGACATCCGCTCCACGGGCCTTTCCAGCGACGACTTCTGCCTGCGCCTCCTGAACGAACACGCCGTGGCGTGCGTGCCCGGCTCGGCGTTCGGCGTCTGCGGCGAAGGCTTTGCCCGCATGAGCTACGCCACCAGCTACGCGCAGCTCCAGGTCGCCGCGCAGCGCATCGCCGCCTTCGTGCGCGACCTCAGGTAGGGCGTTCCCATGACCGACATCGTCATCGAAGGCGCGCGCGTCCACAACCTGCGAAACGTGGACGCGCGCATTCCGCGCAATTCGCTCACCGTCGTCACGGGTCTTTCCGGCAGCGGAAAGAGCTCGCTTGCCTTCGACACGCTCTACGCCGAAGGGCAGCGCCGCTACGTGGAATCGCTCTCCGCCTACGCGCGCCAGTTCCTCGACC
>CAVEDG010000044.1:0-9360 GCA_963614205.1 bacterium
CGCGCCAGGGTGCGCGAGAGGGCGAGGCCGATGCCAAGACCGTGCGCGCGCGACTCGATCGCCTCCGGCGTGCGGTAGAAGCGCTCGAAGATGCGGGCGCGCTGTTCGGGGGCGAGTCCCGGCCCGCGGTCGCGCACGGCGAGGCGCGCGCGCCCTTCCGCCGTCTCCACCACCACGTCCACGGGGCCGCCCGCCGCCGCGTACTTGGCGGCGTTGCCGAGCAGATTGACGAGAATCTGGCGCACTGCGTCCGCATCGGCCAGAACGACCACCGCGTCCGCCGGGGGCTCGAACGCGACGCCGTGCGCCGGGAAGTCGCCGCGCACGAGGGCGACCGCCTCGGCCGCGAGCGCCGTGAGATCGACGCGCGCGATCTCGTAGCGCAGGCGCCGCTGCTCGATGCGCGCAAGGTTGAGCAGGTTCTCGATCAGCCGGGTCATGCGCTCGTTTTCGCGCGCAATTGTGGCATAGGCCTCTTCGCGCTTGGCGTCCGTCCTGAGGCGGCCACCCTGCAGAAGATCGATCCAAATGCGAATCGCGGCGAGCGGCGTCTTGAGTTCGTGCGAACAGATCGAGAGGAATTCCGATTTCACGCGGTCGTTCTCGCGCGCCGTCGAGGCGGCGTTGACGAGCGGCCACGCGCCGAGGCCAATGAGGCAGAGGGTGACGCCCGCGAACACGCCGTAGAGCACCCACGTGCGCCACTGCGTGGCCGAACGCGCAAGCGGCCAGCCCTCGAAGACGAGACCGTGGAGTTCATCGCCCAGACGGCGCCAGAGCAGCGTGTAGGGCGCGCGCTCCATGAGGCCGCGCCTGGCCGCGCCCTTCGTGCCCACGGCCGTCCAGTCCTGCCAGAACATGAGCGGCGCGAGCGCGGCGGCGAGATCGGGCGGGAAGGCGCGCGCCGCGCCCTGCGCATCGGGCAGCCCCGCCGCCCACACGAGGTTCGTGGCCGTGAAGTCGCGCGCGCGCGGCGGCTTCACCGAACGCGGCGCCCACGTGAACGCGCCAAGGGGCCGCTTGACGTTCGCGCCGCCCGACCACGCGCAGAGCGCGCGGCGGACGGCGTTGGTGTCGCCAGGCGCGTCGAGCCGGGCCTTGTTGATGGCGGACTCGATCGACGTGGCGAGTTCGTTGATCGCATTCAGATACACCTGCTCGTCGCGCGCGCGGTCGTCGCGCGACTGCGCGTAGAGCGCCCAGACGCCGATGACCAGCAGAACCGCGGCGAACACGCAGACGCGCGCCAGATACCTCTTCAGATCGCGCGGCAGGGCGTACATGACGCGACTACTTCTTGGCGGGGTCTCCGAAGAGCGCCTTCGAGAAATTGAAGAACGGGAAGAACGGCACAAAGCCCTTCGGATTCCAGTTCAGGAGGCCGATCTGCAGGGCCGCGCCCTCGCGCGCGATGTTCACGATCGAGGCCTGGCAGCCGTTGATGACCTTGTTGGCGTTGCAGTAGCCGATCGCGGCCTGGCAGCCGCCGCGCACCTTCTCGACGCGCCCCCACACCACCGACACCTGCGCACCGCGCATCTCGCGGCATTCGCTCGCCAGACCGAGCTGGCAACCGCGAATCGTCTCGTCCCGATCAGGACCGCCGACCCACCAGGACCAGCGGCAGTCGGCCTGCGCACCGGCGGCCATCGCGCAGATCGCCGCCACCATCATCAGTTTCTTCATTGCTTGTACCTCTGAATTTACGTTGACGCTCCCGCCACGCGGCGGGAACACGCAACCAGTATAGCACAAATGCGCCCAACGCCCCCAGAAAATGAGGGGGGAGAATCAGGCTCGGATGGACTTCAGAACGCAATAGGAGCGGCGATGGAGGACCTCGACGGTGCGGAAATACTTTTCCTGAAGAGCCTGGAGGCCGGAAGCCGTTTTCACGACCGTGAGGCACGTGCCGCCGGGGCGCAGGGCGCGATAGGCCGTTTCGAGGAAGATCTCGGCGATGCGATAGTCGCTGTAGTAGGGCGGATTGCCCACGAAGAGGTCGAAGTCGCCCACGCGGCCGCGCGGCAGACCGTCGTCGGCCAGGATGAACTCCGCCGCGAGGCCGGCGCGTTCCGCGTTGAGCCGCGCCGCCGCGAGCGCCCGCGCGTGCGAATCGATGAGCGTGAGCGCGCAGGGCGTCGCCGCGCGCGCGCGCCGCCACGCATCGGCCACGAGCAGGCCCACGAGGCCGCAGCCGCAGCCCATGTCGAGCAGACGAAGCGTCGTCTCGCCGGCCGCCGCGCGCGCCTCCACGTCCTTCGCCGCCACCTCGGCGAGCGCGAGACCGCCTTCGTCCGCGCGCCGGTGGCAGAAACAGCCCGGCAGCGACGTAAAGGTCAGCTGCGGGCCGCCCGGCACGCTCGCCGGCCAGTCGCTCGCAAACACGCGCACCTTGCGCAGCGCCTCCGTGCGCGTGGCGCGGAAGAGCACCGCGTGCTTTGCGCGGCGCACGACGTGGATCGCAGACCACACGAGGCGCATCGTCTTGAGCGCCTCGTCGGGATCGCCCTCGAACGCGGCGAGCAGAGAACCGCCCTCGTCCAGGGAAAGATAGATGTCCTGCAGCTGATCCAGCACGAGCTCGGCGGGCATGGAGCGCGGCGTCGTCATGAAGAGGGCGCGCGCATAGCCCGTGCCCACCTGCGGCGCGCAGACCACGTTGTCCGTCGGCAGACCGCACGTCGTCAGATGGTCGCGGATCGCGCGCGCATGGTGCGCGTCGAAGGCGTGCGCCACCACCGTCGCCTGCGGCCACGCGCGCATCGCCTCGGCCACGACCACGCCGCTGCGGTTGCCCGCCACGAGCACGCGCCCCGCAACGGGCTGCCCCTCGCGCACCGCGTCCACCAGCAGTTCCTCCGCGTAGGTCAGCTGCTTGCCATCGACGAGCGCCTTGCCACCCGCCCACTCTGCCGTGTTCTTCTTCTTCATCGAAAGTCCCTATACGGAAACGGGCACGAGGCGCACGTCGCCCCAGGCGCACGGCAGCGCGAAGAGCACGGTGTTGCCCGCGCGCTTCTTCTTGTCGCGGCGCATGATCGGGGCCAGCGTTTCGAAGGCAAGCCCTTCGGGCAGCGCGGTGGGCAGACCCACGCGCGCGAAGGCGGCGGCCAGTTCGTCCGGCCACGCGGCCGCGGCGAGGCCCTGGCGCACGGCGAGGCGCGCCTCTTCCACGGTGCCGATCGCCACGGCCTCGCCATGGCTCACGCGGAACTGCGTGGCGATTTCGACGGCGTGGCCCACCGTGTGGCCGAGATTGAGCTTGGCGCGGTCGCCCTTCTCAAAGGGATCGCGCCGCACGAAGGCGACCTTCACGGCCAGCGCCCGCGCGAGAAACGCCGCAAGCGGTTCGCGCGCCGGCAGCGGCGCGGGCGCATCGGCCGGCGCGTCGCGCAGGGCGTCGAACAGCGAAAGATCCTCCCGCAGGGCGGGTTCGGCGATGACGGCGTGCTTGATCGCCTCGGCGAGACCGCCGCGCACGTCGCGCGCGGGCAGCGTGGCGAGCGTCGCCACGTCCGCCAGCACGAGGGACGGCGAATGGAACGCGCCGAGCATGTTCTTCGCCTCGGGCAGATCGCAGCCCGTCTTGCCGCCCGTCGAGGCGTCCACCATCGACAGCACGGTGGTGGAGACGTTGACCCAGCGGATGCCGCGCATCCACGTGGCGGCGGCGAAGCCGGTGAGATCGCCCACCACGCCGCCGCCCACGGCGACGGCGAAATCGGCGCGGCCGAGTCCGGCCGCGAGAAACGCGCGCCAGATCGTCTGCACGGTGTCGAGCGTCTTCGTGGTCTCGCCGGCGGGAATCGCCACGAGACGCGCCTCGACGCCGGCGGCGCGCAGGGAGGCGAGCGCGCGCGGCGCGAGCGCCGTTTCGGTGTGCGCGTCGCACACCACGACGGCGCGGCCGCCAAAGCCCCGCGCGCGAACGGCGTCGCCAAGGTCGTCCAGAATATCAATGCCCACGCACACGTCGCTCGCCGTGTCGCCCGAGGTGATGCGGAACGCACCGAAGCGCGCCTCCAGCTCGTCGAGCAGATCTTCGGGCGCGCGGGTGGAGACGTCGAGACGGCGCGCGAAGCTCGCGTAGTGCGCGGCGCGGCGCGCGAGCAGGGCCTCCAGACGCGCCCGCGCGGCCGACGCCTCGCCGGCATTGACGAGCGGACGCGCCCCCGGCGCCTGGGCGATGCGCGCGCAGAGCGCGTCGAGCGAACAGGAGAGGCAGACCACCGGGCCCGCGCCCTCCGCCACGGCGCGCGCCGCGTCGTTCACGAGCGCGCCGCCGCCCAGGGCGACGACCGCCTCGCCGCGCGCGGCGACCTCTTCAAGCGCGCGCTTCTCCCGCGCGCGAAACCCCGCTTCCCCCTCTTCCGCGAAAATGCGCGGAATGTCGCGCCCCGCCACGTGCGCGATCTCCGCGTCGAGATCGACGAACGAACGCGCCAGACGCACGGCAAGCAGCCGCCCGAGCGTGGACTTTCCGCTGCCGGGCGGCCCGTAGAGGAAGAGGCAGGGCAGCATGGAGACCCTATGCCTCGGTCTTGATCGTGTTGCGCGCCTCGTTCACGCGCATCTTGCGGCCGAGCACTTCCTTCTCGCTCATCGCCGCGATCGCGGCCTCGGCCTCGGCGCGGTTCGGCATCACCACGAAGCCGAAGCCCTTGGACTTGTCGTTGAACTTGTTCATCACCACGCGCGCCGTATCCACCTTGCCGAACGCCTCGAACGTCGTGCGCAGCTGCTCCTCGGTGAGGTCGTAGCTCAGGTTGCCCACGTAGATCTCCACGCTGCCGGCGGGAATGGGCTGACGCATCTCGGACTCGCGCGGTTCGCGCGCATGGCGCGGCTCGCGGCGAAACGCCGGCTGCGGCTGCGCGGCCGCCTTCTTGCCGCCGCACGTGCACGCGGAGGCCTTCTTGCCGCCGCGGCGGCCCAGCAGGTAGCCGATCAAAAGCCCGATCGCCAGCGCCGCCACCAGGGCCGCGATCGCGTGGGGCGGGCACTTCGCCGCGCACGCGGGAGCCGCGGCGCCGGCCGCGAACAACGCCATCATCTTCGTCATCATGTCTGTACTCTTCTCTTTCTGTTTTCGACTGCTTCCGGAGTCGTGTCGTCTTCGTTTTTCGTGTGTCTTGTGTGAATCCCGCCGCGCCTCAGGTTCCGAGGAAGCCGTCCAGTTTCTTGAGACGCGAGGGGTGGCGCAGCTTGCGCAGGGCCTTCGCCTCGATCTGGCGAATGCGCTCGCGCGTCACGTTGAATTCCTTGCCGACCTCCTCAAGCGTGCGGGAGTAGCCGTCGGTCAGGCCGAAGCGGTTGTCCAGCACCTGGCGCTCGCGGTCGGTGAGCGTGCCCAGAATTTCGTGGATGCGCTCGCGGAGCATGGCGTTGGCCGCCTGCTCCGAGGGGTTCTCCACCGAGGTGTCGGGGATGAAGTCGCCGTACTTGGCGTCGTCGTTGTCGCCGACCTTCGACTGAAGGGAGATGGGCTGCTGCGCCATGCGGTAGACCTGCCGCACCTGTTCGGGCTTCATCTCCATCTCGGCGGAGACTTCCTGTTCGGTGGGTTCGCGGCCGAGCTTCTGGATGAGCTTCTTCTGCACGCGCATGAGCCGGTTGATCGTCTCGATCATGTGCACGGGGATGCGGATCGTGCGGGCCTGGTCCGCGATCGCGCGCGTCGCGGCCTGGCGGATCCACCACGTGGCGTACGTCGAGAACTTGTAGCCGCGCTTGTACTCGAACTTCTCCACCGCCTTGATGAGGCCGGTGTTGCCCTCCTGGATGAGGTCGAGGAACGAAAGCCCGCGGTTCATGTACTTCTTCACGATCGAGATCACGAGGCGCAGGTTCGCCTCCACCATCTTCTCGCGCGCCTCGCGGCCATCGCGCAGCGACTCGCTCATCGTCTCGAACGTCTTCGTGAATTCGTCCGGCGGCATGCCGAAGCTCGACTCGAGCTTCTCGATCTTCGCGCGCAGCACGGCCAGTTCGGCGTCGCGGCGCTTCGAGGCGTGCTGGGCCAGCAGCTGACGGCGGCGCTCGCAGCACTGCTTGTAGGGCAGGTAGATCTTCTCGCTCGCCTCCAGGCACAGCGTCTCGAGCACCTTCTGCTTGAAGCTCAGCGCGTTGAACACCTCGCGCAGCTTGGCGTGCGCGTTCTGCACGGACTTCTCCGCGCCGCGCAGCTGCTGCGGCGAAGCGCCCTTCTTGCGCTTGACCTCCTGCAGCTTCGCCTGGGCGGCGAAGATCTGCTTCGTGACGTCCATCAGCATCTGCCGGAACTCCGGCATCTTGTTCATGTAGGCGTCGCGGTTGTCCTCGAACGAATCGTTGACCACGCGGTCGAAGCGCTCCTGCATGCTCTCCAGGCGGCCGAGCAGATCCATGTAGAGCTTCGGCGTGAAGGCGAAGCGGTTGAACAGATCCTGCGTCACCTCCTCGCTGTCCTCGATGCGCTGGCAGATGTCGATCTCCTGGTCGCGCGTGAGCAGCGGCACCCGGCCCATCTGGTGCAGGTACATGTGGATCGAGTCGTCGATCATCTCCTGCACGCGCGCGGCCTGCAGGCGGCTGTCGCCCTGGCGGTCCTTGTTCGCGCGGTAGGCGTCCACGTCCTCGGCGCGGATCACGTCCACGTTGAGGGCCTGGAGGATCGAGAGGTATTCGTCCGTGGTCGATTCGTCCTGCACGGTGGCCGGCACGATGCGGTTGAGCTCGTCGTAGGTGACGTAGCCGCCGTTGCGCTCGGCGTACTGCTTCACTTCCTGGATGACGGCGTTGCGCTCTTCGGCGCCGAGCACGCTGCGGCCGCCAAAGGCGCCCGACCCGTAGGGATCCTCGAAATCGCCGTAGTCGAAGTCGTCGGCATAGCCCGTGGAGGGCTGGATGGAGGAGAGGTCGTCGAGCGGCGCGATCTCGAGGTCGTCGTCGACGCGGTCGGGCACGTCGTCGGCGTCGGCATACGCCGTGCGGTCGACGTCCAGCGCCGCCACCTTCTCGAAGTCGCGGTCCCGGGCGGCGGCCTCGGCCTCCTCGGCCTCCTCCTCGTCCTCGGCCGTGCGCTTGAACGCCGGCTCGGCCTCGTCCGCCTCCGTGAACCCGGCGTCGTCGAGCACGTTGTCCTCGCGCGGCTTGCGCCCCGCGCGCCGCTTCTTCGCGGACTTCTTCTCGGCCGGCGCCTCCGGCTCGGGCGGCACGACGACCACGGGCTTCGCGGACTTCGCGTCCTTCACGGGCTTCTTCGCCTTCGTCTCCTTCTGCGCCGCCTTCGGGGCCTGCGCCGCCGGCCGGGACGACGCCGGAGAAGCCTTCTTCGCGGGCTTCTTCGTTTCCGCCTTCGGTTTCGCGGGCGCCGCCTTCGCAGACGCCGCGGATGCGTGCGCGTTCGTGTTCTTCTTCGTGGCCATGCCGACTCCAGACGATAATTCAAGTATATGCTGAGGTGTCAAGCGAAATAGTATATCAAATCCCGCGGCGCGCCGTCAAGGGGTTGCAAAAAGAAAAAAAATATGGTAGACTTTAAGCCGTTTTCGCCTTCTTATGGGGTGAAAAAGAACGAGATTCGATTCAAGGAGAACGAGACCGTGATCAGTCCTGCGCCCGTCGCAAAATCCGCCTACGCCGCCGCCGGCGTGAACATCGACAACAAGATGGATGCCCTTCAGGCCATCAAGACCATGGTCGGGGAAACGAAGACCGTCAACGTCGTGGGCGGCATTGGCTCGTTTGGCGGTCTCTGCCGTCTGCCCCAGGGCTTCTCGAAAGACACCCTGCTCGTCTCCTCCACCGACGGCGTGGGCACCAAGCTCAAGGTCGCCGTGATGATGAAGAAGCACGACACCGTGGGGCAGGACATCGTCAACCACTGCGTCAACGACATCCTCGTGCAGGGCGCGCGCCCGCTCTTCTTCATGGACTACGTGGGCACCTCGAAGTTCGACGGCCCCGTCTTCCGCCAGATCGTCTCCGGCCTGTGCAAGGCGTGCAAGGAGAACAACATGGCCCTGCTCGGCGGCGAGACGGCCGAACTCCCGGGGCTCTACCCCATGGGCGAGTACGACCTCACCGGCACCATCGTGGGCACCGTCTCGCGCAAGCAGCTCATCACCGGCCAGTCCATCCGCGCCGGCGACGTCGTCATCGGCCTGCCCTCCGGCGGCCTGCAGACGAACGGCTACTCCCTCGCCCGCCACGTGTTCTTCGACATCTGCCAGATGTCCCCCTTCGACAAGCTGCCGGGCACGAAGCAGACGATCGGCGACGCCCTTCTCACCGTGCACAAGAGCTTCCTCAAGCCGGTCTCGCGCCTGCTCGACAACAAGATCAAGATCAACGGCATGGCGCACATCACCGGCGGCGGCTTCCCGGACAACATTCCGCGCGTGCTGCCCAAGGCCGTCGCGTGCGAGATCGACCGCACCACGTGGGACGTGCCCACGATCTTCAACTTCATCGAGCGCCAGGGCAAGGTCGACCACGACGAGATGTACCGCGTCTTCAACATGGGCGTCGGCTTCGTGCTGATCGTGCCGAAGACGTCGCTGCCGCGCATCAAGGCGGTGTTCCGCAACATCCGCCAGCCGTGGTACCAGATCGGCGTCATCCGCGTGCGCAAGCCCGGCATGGCCCCGGTCTACTACGTGAAGTAGCCTACGCGCGTGGATGATGCAGGCGGTGCACGTCACCCAGACGCGCGCTGTCGACGTGCGTGTAGATCTGCGTTGTGGCGATCGAGGCGTGTCCGAGCATGTCCTGAATCGCGCGGATGTCGGCGCCGTGTTCGAGCAGGTGCGTGGCGAAGCAGTGGCGCAGCACGTGCGGCGACACCGCCGCCGCGTCGATTCCCGCCGCCGCCGCGCGTTCGCGCAGCATCTTGAAGACGCCCATGCGCGAGAACGGCTTCCCCAGGCGCGTGACGAAGAGATGCGCCTCCGTGGCGTTGCCCTTCGTGAACGCCTCGCGCGCGGATTCAAGATAACGCCGCACGGCGCGGCCGCACGCGCCCCCCATCGGCACAAGCCGCTCCTTCGCGCCCTTGCCGCGACAGCGCACGATCTCCGCCTCCGCCACGAAGTCGCGCAGCTCGAGCGCGCACAGTTCGCTCACGCGCAGCCCGCAGTCGTAGAGCATCTCAAGCATCGCCCGGTCGCGCAGGTCGCGCGGCGTGGCGCCGTCCACGGACGTGACGAGACGCTGCGTGGTCTCCTCGTCCAGCACGCGCGGCAGCGTCTGCGTTTTCTTCGGCGCCTCAAGGCCTTCCGTGAGATCGACCGCGATCAGGCCCTCGTTTTGCAGATGCCGGATGAACTCGCGCACGGCGATGAAGGCGCGCGCCCGCGTGGACGGCCGCTTGCGCTG
>CAVEDG010000044.1:9370-10182 GCA_963614205.1 bacterium
AAGCTCTTTCGTCTTTTCGATATCCGTCAGTATCTGCGCGCGCAGCGCGTCGAGGTAGGCGAGAACGTCCGCGCGCGTGAGCGCCGCCGGCGTCGTGCGGCCGCGCGAGGCGAGAAACGCCGTGAAGGCGCGCGCGTCGCGTCCGTAGGCTTCGAGCGTCTTGGGCGAAAGCCCCCGCTCCAGCGCGATCCACGCGCGGAACGAGGCGATCGACTCGGCGAACGCCTCCATTGCGCCGCCCCGTTCAGCGCGCGGCCGCGGCCTTGGACTTCGCGCCGATCGATTCGGGCGTGACGCCGTTGGCCGTGAAGCCGATCTGGGCGATCGCCATCTCGATGTTCTTCTTGGCGATCTGCATCGAGTCGTAGCGCAGGGTGAGACGATGCGCCGTTTCGTCGAACGCGATCGAGCTCGCGATCACGCCGCCGTAGGGACGCAGCGCGGCCGTGATCGCGGGCACGTCGGCCGCAGTCGCCTGCGGCACGTCGACGGCAAAGGCCCGCACGTCCGTGCGGCGGCAGCCCGCCAGGCAGAGGCCCAGGGCCAGAGTCAACAGGCCATGTTTCAGGATAGGCAATGAATGGTGCATAGATGCCGCGTAGTTTACCAATTCCCGTTTCGTCTGTAAAGCCCTTTGTGGTATACTGTCTACGCTTGTCTTTCCATGAAGGCAAGGACATTCGGGCGTTGTGCCCACGAAGGAACATCTTACGAAATGAACATGAATGCACATGCAGAGGAACTGAAGGCGGAGATCCTTTCGAAGGTCGCCGAATACTACCGGCTCGTGCACGCGCCGAAGCAGGACGCGC
>CAVEDG010000045.1:0-10177 GCA_963614205.1 bacterium
GCGAGCGCTCGACCTCGGCCGTGAAGTCCACGTGTCCGGGAGTGTCGATCAGCGAAAGGCGGTAGGCGCCCCACATCACGCACGTGGCTGCGGACTGAATCGTGATGCCGCGCTCCTGCTCCTGCACCATGAAGTCCATCGTCGCGGCGCCTTCATGCACCTCGCCGATCTTGTAGTTCTTGCCCGAATAGTACAGGATGCGCTCGGACGTGGTCGTCTTGCCGCCATCGATGTGGGCCATGATGCCGAAGTTCCGCACATGATCAAGCGGAAAGGGTTTCGCTGCCATTTTGATCTACTCCTAGTGGGTTCAAAAAGTTGAAGGGATAGTTTACCATTTCCCGCGCCACAATGCAAGTTGCAGTCAACCTTCCGTGCGCGCGACCACGGCTCACAAGGTGTAGTGCGAAAGCGTTTCGCCGTCGAAGAAGCCGAATGAGCGCGCGGCGCCGCCACGCGGCAGGGAGACGGAGCCGGGGTTGAAGAGCGTGAGCCCGCAGGGCAGCTTGCGCAGCTCCGCCACGTGCGTGTGGCCGTGCGCGAGAATCGTGCCCGCGCCGAGGGGCGGCAGGCGGTTTTCGTTGTAGAGGTGGCCGTGCGTGAGGAAGAACGTCTCGCGCCCCGCGTCGAGCAGCGCGTAGTCGGCCATCATCGGGAACTCGAACATCGCCTGATCCACTTCCGCGTCGCAGTTGCCGCGCACGGCGACGATGCGCTCCTTCAATCCGTTCAGGATCGTGATCACGCGCGCGGGGTCGTAGAAGTTCGGCACGCCGTTGCGCGGCCCGTGGTAGAGCAGGTCGCCCAGCAGCACGATACGGTCGGGCTTCAGGCTTTCGCCCATCTTCAGGGCCGTTTCGAGCGTGGACGGCACGCCGTGGATGTCGCTGAGAATCAAAAGACGCATGGTGTTGGAACTAGAGGGAAGGCTTGCGGCCTTCGAGGGCGGGATTGTGGTGGGCCCAGAGGGCCTGGCGGGCCACGCCGAGCATGATCGCGGCGTCATCGCGCGTCTGCACGCCGCGCGAGAAGATACGGTGGATGCCCTGCATCATGTGGTCGGTCTGCTTCTCGTCCATGAAGCCAATGTCGCGCAGCATGGTCTGCCAGTTTTTCATGAGCTGCATCTTCTGCGCCTGCGGGGCGGGCGGCGCCTTTTCGCGCGGCGGCACGTAGGAGCCCGTGGCGGTGAAGAACTCGTAGCACGTGATGAGCACGGCCTGGGAGAGATTGATCGAGGTGTAGCCTTCGTCCACGGGAATGCGGATGAGGTGCGTGCACTGGGCGACCTCCTCGTTGAGCAGCCCCTTGTCCTCGCGGCCGAAGACGAGCGCGACGGGTCCGGTCTCCGCGAGCGCGAGGATGTCGGCGGCGCAGTCGCGCGGCGCCTTCACGTGTTGACGGTAGAGGCCGCCGCGCGCCGTGGTGCCGACCACGGCCACGCAGTCCGCCACCGCTTCCTCGAACGTGGCGGTCTCGCGCCGGTTCTGCAGAATGTCCGTGGCGTGCACGGCCAGGCGCTCGCCCTCGCTCCAGTCGTTCTGCAGGTTGGGCGCGGCGAGCACGAGATTGTGGAAGCCCATGTTGGCCATCGCGCGGCAGGAACTGCCCACGTTGCCCGTGTAGAGCGTGCCGACCAGCACAATGCGGATGTTGTCAAGAACGGACATGGTTATTTCTCGACGGTGCGGGGACCGGAGGACGGGCGACCGAAGTCATGCGGGGTGGAGGAGGCGTCGCCGCGGATCGTGGGCTGTTTTTCGGCGAGCGGATTGCGCACGCTCGCGCAGAGCGTGCCCTGGTACTGCGCGAGGAAGCCCTTGCCGTCCGGCGCCCTGCGCGCGATGAGGCAGCCTGTGCCACGCTCGAAGAACTCCCAGTCCTCGTCGTCGGTGAGGTAGAGGTTTCCCGTGGTGGACATGCGCTGGTAGGCGATGAAATCGTCGCCGTCGGGCAGCGTGACGCGCACCTTGAGCTTGGATTTGAACGGCAGCCTCACGCCGTTGGAGAGCGTGAACGTGGACGTGCGCGGTTCCTTTTCCGTCCCGTAGTCCACGTGCACGAACTGGCCGGCTTCGTCCACGAACTTCTGGCTGCGCGTGACCTCGAACGAGGTGCACCCGGCGAGCGCCAGCAGCGCCGCGATTTCCAACATCCGCTTGATCATTGGCATGCGTCCTATTCGTCGTCGTCGTCGTCGCCGTCGTCCTCCGACAGCGCGCCCGCCATCGACGCGGCCGTGAAGGCGTTGAACGCGGAACCGAAGCTTTTCAGTTCGGCCGCAGTGAGGCGACCGAAGGCGCGCCACGAACCATCCTTGTTTGCCCAGGCCGCGCCGGCGAAACCGCCCTTGGCCTCGGCCGGCGGCAGCTGCGCGAGCACGGCGTTGATTTCCTGCGCCTCCTTGGCGTCCGAGCACTTCGCGAGCGCGGGAAGCGCCACGTCGCGCACCAGCGTGTAGAGGCTGAAGCAGGCCATCATGCCGGGCCGCTCCTTCGCGACTTCGGGCAGCAGGGCGGCCATGCGCGCCTCGTTGCCCGCCGCCGGCGCCGGCGCCGCGAAACCGGGCCGCGCCAGGAGGGTGGAGGTCTTCGCGCCGTCGTTCGTCTGCACGATCTCCGTCTTCGTGTCGCCAAGCAGCGCCTTTGTCGTCTTCTGCAGGCCCGCCAGCGCCTCCGCGTGTTCGGCGGCATTCGTCACGCCGCCTTCTGCAAGGCCGATCTCGAACACGGCGTTCCAGTCGATCACGTGGCCCTTCGCCGTCTTGACGATCACGTGGCGGCCCGGCCAGCGCGCATCGAACGCGGCGGCCACCCGGTCGAGGAACGTCCGCGCGGCGGCGTTCACCACGCCGGCCTTCTCCATCTCGCCCTTCGAGAGCACGTAGAGCCGCCGCGCGTTGTCCGCGGCGAGCGCGCTCGCGCCCCAGTCGCGCGCGGCCGGATATGGGGCGCCGTCGCGCAACAGATCCGCGAGCGCGGGCACGAGAGCCTGGACGAGCGGGAGATACGGCTTGGCGGGTTCGAGCTTGGCCACGTCCTTCACCAGGGTTTCGCGCACGAACTTGACCGTGGCGTCGCGTTCGGCGTTGACGTCCTTCTCCGTGCGCGCGCCGAGCGCGAAACGATTGCCGAAGGCCGCGAGCAGATAGGCGTTGGCGGGCAGCGCGTCGAGCGCACCGGCCGGGAGGGCATAGCCCGCCGCCGGGGAGGGCGCGACGCCGGCGCGCGGCGTGAGGCGCGCCTCGGCGGTAAAGCCCGTTTCGTCGAGGTCGAGCGTGAACGAGAACGCGGCGAAGTTCTTGAAGCCGTTGTACACGCCGGGTGCCTTGAGCTGCGCGGCGGTGGCCTGCTGCGCCGCGAAGGCGGCCAGTCCCGCTTCGGAGACGTCCACGCGCAGCAGCGGCGCGGTGTCGGCGGCAGGCGCCTGCGCGGCGCGGGCGGGCGCGCCGGCCGCGAAGTCGTCGCGCGCGCGTCGGGCGACCGCCGCGTCGGACGCGATCGCGCAGTAGCGGGAATCGTCCGTGAACGCCATCCAGCAGTCGTCCGGGCGGTTTGCGCCGGGCAGCAGGTGCAGCGTGCCATCGGCCTCCTTCTTCGCGCCCGGATGTTCGAGCAGCGTCTTCGCGGGGCCGTCCGCGCACGGATAGACCACCGCCGCTCCGCCGTCCGTCCCGTAGGCGAGCACGTAGATGGGCGCGTCCATGCGGAGGCGGCCGTACTTCTGCGTGAGCGTCTGCTGGCCGGCGCCGACGATCAGCGCGGGCACCATGGGGTTGTTCACGAGCGTGCCCAGCGTCATGGCCTTCTTGGAGACGTCGCCGAGGGAGGCGAACTCCATCGTGGCGACCAGATCGCGCTTGGGGGCGGCGTTCGGCGGAACCGCAAGCAGACCGCCCGCGAGCAGGCCGCCCAGAATCAGTGCGTTCGTCTTCATCATCGTAGACCTCGTTTCGTTTCGGGGTTTGTGGGAAAAACCGTTGTCAGCGCGCGTATTCGACGCAGCGCAGTTCGCGCACGACCGTGACGCGGATCAGGCCCGGGAACTGCACGCGCGCGGAGATGTCGCGGCAGATGGAGGCGGCGAGCTCGGAGGTCTCCTGGTCGCCGACCACGGTGGGATCCACGATTACGCACAGGTCGCGCCCCGCCTGCACGGCATAGACGTGCAACACGCCCGCGTGGCTGCGCGCGATCTTCTCGAGATCGGCCAGGCGCTGGAGGTAGTCGCTGGCGTTCTCCTGGCGCGCACCGGGGCGCGAGGCGGAGATGGCGTCGGCCGCCGCGCACAGCACGCCGTACACGCCGCCGTCCACGCCGGCCTCGGCGTGGTGCGCCGCCACGGCCGCGCACACGTCGTCGGCCTCGCCGTGGGCGCGCAGGAACTCCGCGCCGAGCGCCGCATGGGCGCCGCGCTTTTCGGTGGTGATGGCCTTGCCGATGTCGTGCAGCAGGCCGATGCGGCGCGCGCGCGCGGAGTCGAGCTTCATCTCGTCGGCCATGGCGCCGGCGAGCAGCGCGACCTCCACGCAGTGGCGCAGCACGTTCTGCGAATGGGAGAAGCGGAAGGCGAGCGCGCCCAGGAGGCGCAGCGTGTCCGCGGGCAGACCGGTGACGCCGGCCTCCGCGGCCGCGTCGATGCCCTTCTCCTCCTTGATCTGCTCCACGGCGCCGCGCGCGTGCTCGATCGCGGCGTCGATCGAGGCGGGCACGATGCGACCGTCGGCGACGAGGGCCGAGAGGGCGCGCGCGGCGACTTCGCGCCGCAGGGGGTCGAAGGAGGAGAGCACCACGGCGTCGGGCACGTCGTCGAGCAGCACCTGCACGCCCGTCGCCGCCTCGAAGGCGCGCACGTTGCGGCCGTCGCGCCCCACGATGCGGCCCTTCATCTCGGGCGCGGGCAGCGGCACGAGCGTGGTCGTGCACACGCCCACGTTCATCACGGCGCAGCGCTGGATCGCATCCGCCACGATCTGCGCCGCGCGCGCCTCGCCCTGTTCGCGCGCCGCCTCCTGAATGCGCCGCGAGAGAATCGCCGCGTCCGCGCGCAGATCGCTGTTCGCGCGCGTGAGGACTTCCTTCCGGGCCTCGAGGTGCGTCAGCTTCGCGACGGACTGCAGCCGCGCCTCCGCGGCCGCCAGCTGTTCATGGGCCTTCTTGGCGTTGGCCTCGGTGGCGAGCGTGCGTTCGGCGAGCGCGCTCTCGCGCGCGTCGAGCACGGCGGCCTTGCGGTCAAGGCTCTCCTCGCGCTTCGTCTGGCGCTCGTCGGTGGCCTGCAGTTCGGCGCGGCGCTTGCGCGTGGAGGTCTCGAACGCCTCCTGGGCCTTGACCACGGCCGCGCGCGCGGCGATGTCCGCCTCCTTGCGCCGGGCCTTGATGTCGGCCTCGGCCTCCTCTTCGCGCAAATGCATGCGCTTCTCGATGGAATCCGCCTGCCACCTGCCCACGAGTCCGCGCAGGGCATAGCCCAGCGCCAGCCCCACCAGAAGCAGGGCCGCGATGATGAGGAGGGCCACGCCGTCCGAGAGGCCATCCCACGTGATACTTGTAATCGCAAAAAGCATGCCGCATAGTATACCACATAATGATGTGGTATACTGTTTACATTCATGAAATACGAATATGCCTATAAAACCTCGGATGGCGCGCGCCATGTGGAGGAGATGGACGCGCCCTCGCGGGAGGCGGTGTTTGCCGCCCTGCGCGCGCGTGGCATCAAGGCGATCAAGGTCGTGGCGACGGAAGGCGGCAAGGCCAACGGCGAAGTGCGCGTGATCGGCGTGCGCAAGCGCGTGGCGACGGCGCTTGTGGTGGTGGCGGCGCTTGTGGCCGCGAGTCTCACCGTGTTCGTGCAGCGCGAGGAAGCGGTCGAGGCGCCCGTGGCCGTGGTCACGAACACGGTGACGGTGACGGTGGCCTCGCCCGCCGCGGCCCTGCCCACGCGCCTGGCCGCGCCCCTTCCGCGTCAGGCCATCCCCGGCGACCGCCGCCGCATCGAGAACGCGCCGACCAACCTCTTCGCCCACGCCTGCGAGCGCATCCTCTCGAAGTTCGCCGAGCCCGGCCGCGGCGCGGGAGGCGTCGCCTTCTCCGCGCAGGACTTCCCCACGAACACGGTCGCCCTGCTCGAGCTGCTCAATGCGCCGCTCTATGTCGGCGACAGCGAATTCACCGAATACGTGGATCTCAAGCGCATCACGGCCGGCATCAAGCACGAAATGCGCGCCTACATCCGCGGCGGCGGCACGGCGGCGGACTATCTGCGCGAACTCGTCACGCGCCAGAAGCTCGAATGTTCCTACCGCGAAAAGGCCGAGCGCCGGCTCCAGACCCTGCTCGCCGACACGGCCACGACCAAGCAGGCGCTCTATGACTTCTGGCTCAAGGCCAACGCCCAGCTGCAGTCCATGGGCATCTACGCCCTGCCGCTGCCGGACGCGCTGCGCGACTTCCAGACGTCGCTCGACTTCGAGTAGTTCCCCTGAAATTCACGCAGCGAGATCCGCCTAGCGCAGGATCAGGAGCGTCGCGTTGGGGATGATCTCGCAGCGCAGCGCGCCGTCTGCGCACGTGAGGCGCGCCCGCGCCTCGGGCACGACCACGACCTGCCACTGCGCCGCGTCGAAGCCCGTGATCGCGCCCGCCGTCGCGAGCGTGCACGTGGCCGGTTTGGCCGCGAACGTCACCGTCGCCGTGCCCGCCGAAGGCAGCGCCAGCGTGGCCCCCTCGGGCAGCAGCCAGGCGTCCGTCACCGTGCCCGCCGCGTCCACGTGGAACGTCGGCGCCGCATCCGTGAGCGCGAGCGCGCCCGTGAACGAGGCGTCGAACTGCGGCAGATACGCGCCGCGCGCCGCCGTCACCGTGCCCGCGCCCGTCACCGTGGCGCCGCGCCAGTCGCACAGATCCGCGCCCAGGCGCCCCATCCACTTGGCCGCCAAATAGGTCTCGATGCGGTCGCGCTCGTCGCCCGTGATCTCGCGGTTGTAGAGCAGGATCTCGCCCAGCATCTCGTAGCTGCCTTCCGAATTGTAGTTGCCGTAGCTGCCGAAGAATCCCACGTTGAGCCGGTTCGTCATCGAGAAGGAGAAGATTTCCGCCTCGCCCGTGAATCCTTGGTCTTTGCCGTTGACGGCAAGGCCGTTGAGGCGCGTGAGCCCGTTCGTGACGAGCGCGTCCGTGCCGGTGGCCCAGATCGGCGAGGCGGCGTTCGCCACGTTTCTCCGCTTGATCTTGCCGCCGCCGCGGATCTCGTCGAGAATCGGATTGCCACCGCCATAGCGGGAGTCCGACACGATGAACGCCGTGCGCACGGGCAAGGTGGTGTTCTCGTAGAACCCGCCCATCGTCGAGTCGGTGATGAGCTCCGTATTCGTCTTGAGGCGCAGGTTGTTGCCGCCGCCGTCGAACGTCTCTGCGTCCTCGTAGAACGTGAGCCACGTGCGCGCGGGGCTGTCGCCCTGCGCGCGCCGCACGGCCCGCGGCCGGCGGTCGCCCGTGCCCAGACCCGAATAGGCGTTGTAGGTGCCGTGCAGATAGGACGTGCCCTTCACCGTCGCGCGACGATGGTCGAAGAGCGCGTAGACGTAATTGCTCTCCACGCCGTCCCGCTTGGCGCCGAGCATGAGGTCGTCCGCCGCGTCCGGATCGAACCAGCCCACGAGCATGTTCGTCGTCACCACCTCCTCCGCCGTGGGCGGCGGCGGTGTGGCGGCGAGGTTGAGCCACGCGCCCGCCTTCACCTCCACCGTGCCGCGGAACGAGCCCGCCGCCACCAGCGCGTCGTCCACGATCACCGTGCCGACGCCATTGAGCGCGGTGGCGGTGAGCGGCACGTTCCATTTGCGCGAAAGGTAGACTTCCACCGCGCGCCGTTCGGCGTCCGTGAGCAGATTCGTGTAGACGAGCACTTCGGCGTAGTCGATCCCGCCCGAGTTGCCGTGGGCCGTCGCCCAGCCGAGTGCGCGCACCTGTTCGGCGACCTCGTTCGTGCTGGCGCACGCCACGATCTGCCAGCGGCCATTGTAGCCCGTCGTCGTGGGATCGACGGCGCGGCCGTCCAGCCATGTGGGCCGCGCCGTCGTGAAGATCGGCGTGGCGGGGTCGGTCCAGTCCTGCGCGGTGCTGCCGCCGCGCCACAGCGCGCAGTCGAGCGCCGCCGTGTCGTAGGTCTCGCCCGCGTGGATGTCGCGTTCATCCGCGGCCGTCCGCCCGCCCATCAGCGCCGCACCGCCGCCGCGCTCGGTGTTGACCACGGCGATGATCGTGCGGAACGGGATCGCCTTGTTGAGCGGCAGGCGCCGCGTCTCCGGCTGCGAGGCCGCGTCGCTTTCGATCGGTTTGCCGGTCGAGACGTTGACGTGCCCGTGTTCGCGCGGCACCGTGCCGCCCAACGCGCCCATCGAGATCACGTTCATGCCATTGAGCGCCTTCTCGTTCACGAAGGGATACACGCGCGCATAGCCGTCGCCGCGCGCATTGAGGCCGTAGACCGCAGTCTGTTCGGCCCGGCAGTCGTTCCAGCGGCGAATGACGATGCCGTTCGTGTAGACGCAGTTCAGATACTGCTGGACCGTGTTGGTCTTCGAGGCGTCGAGCCACAGCGCGGGACGTTCCCCGAGCACGGACTCGAGCGCGGCGGCGGCGCTGTCGCCCATGTTCGCGCGCACCGTCGCTTCCGTGCCCAGACGCACCGTCACGCCCGGATCCACGTTCACGAGCCGCACGTTCCCGGCCACGCGCACCGTGCCCGCGCCCGTCACGCGCGTCACCTCGCCATCGCCCACAAGCGTCACGTCCGCGCCGGCCTCCACGTCCAGCACGGGCAGCGCGCCCGCGCCCGGCGCCAGTTCGAGACATGACCGCTGGGATGATATGCCGACCACGCGCAGCGTGAAGCCCTCAACGGCGGCCTGCGTCAACGTGACGTTCGCCGTGCGGCGCAGCACGAGGCACGACTGCGGCGCGATGTCCTCGAACGTGACGTGCGCATCCGTGAGGTTCTCCGTCTTCACGCCGCCCGTTCCCGAAAACGAGTTCACGCGCAGTTCCGTGTTCGCGCCCGCGTAGAGGGAGGTTCGCGCACGGCAGCCCCGCACGGTGTGCACCACGCCCGTCGCGACCGTCGCGCCCTCCGCGCGCGGCGGCACGAGCTGCAGGGAGCCCCCGTCGTCCAAGTCGGCATGCCCCAGCACGACGACCTCAGAGCCATTTCCGATCGACGCCGCGGGAACGACGATGCGGCCCGTACCGCCCACGAGCAACGTGCCACCGAACTGCGAAAGGTCGCCGGAAAGCGTGAGCGCGGAGTTCATGTACGTGTTGTCCGTCTGCGCGAGCCGCCCCGTTCCGCGAATCGCGCCCGTAAGCTCGAGGTCGCGATAGGCCAGCACACATAGCGTCGATCCGGAGGCGATCTCGAAGTCGTTCGAGAAGACGCCCGAGATGCCGCTCCACAGCCAGGGATCGTTTGGATTGTGCCGGCAGGGCTTGAGCGAAAGCGTGGACGCGCCTTCGAGCGCGATTGTCGTCTCGGGCGCGACAGCCGCCGTGGAGATGAGCGCCGCCGACGTGTCGGTCAGCCGCCAGGTCGCGCCCGTGAACATGTTCGTGCCCCAGTAGGCGACGTCGGCCGCGGGATCGATCACGTAGTTGTCGCGCAGGCGCTCGAGCGTCACCTTCCCGCGCACGTGCACCTTGCCCGTCGCCTCCGCAAACGCGATGTCCGCGTCGAGCAGCGGGCGGTTGACGGAGCAGAAAAGACCGCCAGTTGCGGTGCCTTCCCCATCGAAGACGAGCGACGTGGCGCCCGTGACGTTGAGGCGCGCCCCCGCGCCCGTGCGCAGACCCGTGCCCGAGCCGGAGAACGTGAAGGCGCCGTCGGTGAGCGTGGCGGCCGTGCAGTCAAGCGTGGCCGTTCCGGAGGGTACGTCGAGACGACTCGTGAACGCGCCCTCGTCGGCCGCCACCGTGTACGTCTCGCCGTCCGCCAGCGTCACGTTGTCCGCGTTGGCCCGTTCCAGATTCAGCGCCCACGCCGCCAACGTCGCGCATCCCAGTGCCGTCAGTCTCCTCATCGCGTTGTTCTCCTTTCGCCACCCGCATCCCGACATGCAGCATGACACACGTGGTCATTTCAAAACCCTCGAATCGGTCACCTGAACGGCAGTACCGCCTGATGC
>CAVEDG010000046.1:0-3382 GCA_963614205.1 bacterium
ACGGGCAGTTCATGGGCTTGACGTAGTAGTCCTGCACGTAGGCGTCCTTGCCCTCTCCCTCCTGCACCTTCATCACGGGGAACATGCCTTCCTTGTAGAAGCCGAGGTGCCCCGACGTCTCCCAGAGGTTGCTCTTGCCCACGTGCGGCGTGTAGACGATCTCGTAGCCGGCCTCGTAGTGCTTCCTGCGCCAGTAGTCCTCGATGGCGACGCGCACGCGCGCGCCGCGCGGCAGCCAGTGCGCGAGGCCCGGGCCGACCGAGTCGGTGATCGTGAAGAGACCGAGCTGGCGGCCAAGCACGCGGTGGTCGCGCTTCTTCGCCTCTTCCAGACGCGCGAGCGTGTCGTCGATGTCCTTCTGGTCGCGGCCGACGATGCCGTAGACGCGCTGCAGCATCTTGTTGTTCTCGTCGCCGCGATAGTAGCTGCCCGCCACCTTCATGAGCTTCACCGCGCCGATCTGCGCGCTGTGCTCCACGTGCGGCCCGCGGCACATCTCGAAGTAGTCGCCCACCGCGTAGGTGCTGATCGCCTCGCCCGAGGCCGCCACGTCCGCCAGGCGCTCGAGCTTGTATTTCTGCCCCGCGAGCTTCGCGGCGACCTCGTCGCGCGTCATCGTGGCGTGCACGAACGGCTCGTCGAGCGCGATGAGACGCGCCACTTCCTTCTCGATCGCCGGGAAGTCCTCGGGCGTGAGACGGTGCTCGAGGTCGAAGTCGTAGTAGAAGCCGTCCTCCGTGGCCGGCCCGATGTCCGTGAGGGTGCCGGGGTAGAGGTTGCACACGGCCCGCGCCACGAGGTGGGCGGCCGAGTGTCGACGCATGTCTTCGGTGATGTCCATTTGTTCTGCCTTTTCCTTGAAACTGTATAGCATACTCCACTTTTCGCGCAAAGGCAAGCGGTTTTGCCGATAGATGTTCCTATGCGGCGCGGCGGCGCGGGAGGGCGAGGGCGATGAGGAACCCCGCGAACAGCCCAGCGAGCGGGAGGTCGCCGAGGCGCGTGTAGGGCGTGGGGACGGGATGCGGCGCCACGAGCACGTGCTCGACCATCGTGCCGGCGGCGTCCACGAGCGGCTTCCCGTCGCCGTCTTCGAGCCAGCGCGCGCGGCCCGAGGGCAGGATGAGCCCCGTCACGCCGGAGTTGCCCACGCGCACGACGGGCAGCCCCGTTTCGATCGCGCGCAGCACGGCCTGCGCCGCGTGCTGCACGGGCTCGATCGACTGCGAGAACCAGCTGTCGTTCGTGATGAGCACGATCGCCTGCGCGCCGAGCCGGGCCGCGCGCCGCGCAAGCACGGGGTCCGTATCCTCGTAGCAGATGAGCGGCGCGAGCGCGACCGTCGCCCCCGCGCGCGTGCGCAGCGCGAATGCGCGCGCCTCGCCCGGCCACAGCGACACGCCCACGGGCGAGAGTTTCTGCAGCGGCGTGATCCACTTGTCGAACGGAATGTACTCCCCAAACGGCACGAGATGCTGCTTGGCGTAGACCAGGGGCTGCGCGCTGTTCGTCGTGTAGAGCGCGGCGGCGTTGTAGGTTTTGCCCTCCGCCTTCCAGTCGCCGCCCGCGAGCAGGGCGCCGCCGGCCGTCTTCTCGGCGACGAGCCGCGCCGCGCGCGCCGCGCCCGCGCCGCCGACCGGCCCGAATTCCGCGAGCGCGCTTTCCGCCCACACCACGAGGTCGGGACGCGCCGCGGCCGCCACGTCGAGCAAACGCCCGAAGACCTCAGTCGGATTCTCCCGCGCCGCGCCCGCGCGGAAGATGCATGGCGCGTTGCGCTGCACGAGCGCGACGCGCAGCGGCACCGGCGCCTCGACGTCGTTTGGCCGCGTTGCGTTGGCAAGCCCGAAGGCGAGCAGGATCGCGCCGAGCGGCAGGGCCGTCTCCAGCGCGCGCCGCCACCCCGCAGCGGGCTTCCACGCCCCCATCTTCCCGTCGCCCACCATGGGCGCGAGCAGACGGCACGCGAGCGTGGCGAACACGCCGTTGAGCAGCACCACGAGCGCGCTCACGAGATAGACGCCGCCCAGCCGCGCGGGCGCGGCGAGCGCGGGCACACCCGCGAGCCCCGTGCCGAGGAAGTTCCACGCAAAGCCCGTGAAGAGCCAGCTGCGCACCCATTCAAGTCCCGCCCAGAGAAGCGGCTCGGCCGCGAGCGCGCCCTTGCCGAAGCGCCGCCACGCCCGCGCGCTCAGCCAGCCGAACGCCGCACAGTACGCCGCGCACAGCGCCGCCAGACCCGCCCAGCCGAGGATCACGAGCGGCAGCGGTCCGTCGTTCTTCACGATCGCCGGCATCCACGCAAGCGTGCCGGCCCAGAAGAGGAAGCCGCCCGCGAACCAGGTCCACGCCGCGGCCTTCGGCGACGCCACGCGCGCCACCACGAGCAGCGGCGCAAGCGCGAACGCGAGCGCGCACGTTTCGCCCATGGGCGGATAGGCGGCCCAGAGCAGCAGCGCGGAGAGCGCGGCGGGCGCGCACCACAGGAGGCGGCGCATGCGCTAGGCCTCCTGGCGCGAGAGTTTCAGCCACACGCGCAGCAGCTCGCTCGCGCTCCACGCCTGCGCGCGGCACGCCTTCTGCGCGTGCGGCGCATCGCCGTCGGCGCATTCCGAGAGATGGCACACGCAGCCGAGGTTGACGTTCTCCACGGCCGAGGCGAGCAGCGAGAGCGCCACCTCCTTCGTCGCGAGGCCCGTCTTCACGAGCGCTTCCGCGAACATCGGGAACGGCCACGCCCACACCGTGCCGTTGTGGTAGGCGGGCTTGCGCTGCGTATCCTCGTCGCCCGCGTAGGTGGCGCAGTAGCGGCGGTCGTCGCCTGCGAGCGTGCGGATGCCGCCCGGCACCACGAGCCGCGCGCAGGCGCGCACCACGCCGCGCGCGATCGCGCGTTCCGCCGCCACGCCCGCGAGCGCGTCGAGCGACAGCACGAAGAGCTGGTTCGGCCGCGCGCCCCAGTCGGGCACGGCCTCGGCCGCGGGCTCGCCGTCCGGCGCGTCGAGGCAGTCCGCAAGGCCGTCGTGGTCGGGGCGCGTGAAGAGGCGCGCGAGCGACGCGGCCGCGCGATCCGCGAGCGCGTTCCACTTCGCGCCGCCGAGATGGCGCAGCGCGGCGATCCAGAGCGCCTGCACCTCCACGGGATAGCCGCAGCGCGGCGTGCACGCGGGATAGTTGGTGTCCATCCAGGTGAAATGCGACGGCGACCAGACAAGCCCCGAGTCCAGGTCGACGTGGATTCCGTTCGGCGTGCCCTTCAGGTAGTTCTCGACAATCGACTCGCACGCGCGGCGGATGACGGAGTCGGCGGCGAAATTTTCGGCGGTCGCGGGGCGACGCGCCCTACCATCGCTCACAACCGACGTGCCGTCCTTTGGTAGGG